>NZ_JBNPOS010000008.1:0-71243 GCF_050315295.1 Streptococcus sp. SGI.013 | reverse complement strand
GGTAGAAGGGCAAACCTATCAAACAAAAATGTGGCATCGCGCTCTGAGCCACACCAATTACCACTTGGAACCTAGTCAAGAATGGTCTAGCGATGCTTGGTATGATCCCTCTCAAACAAGACACTTCAAACCAACTGAGTGGAACGTTTATCAAGAAGGAGCAGCTCATGGTACTATCATTGGAGGAAATATCTCAACGTTTAATCTTCTAACAGGAACTGAGTTTGCACCGAAAGTTGAGAACTATGTTCTGTTTCTAGAAGAAGCTGAAGGCGATCACTATTATACGATACTTAGACATTTAACAGCCATCTTACAAGCCTATTCTAACCCCAAGGCAGTTGTTTTTGGTCGTTTCCCTAAAGAAACAGAGATGACTGAGGAAATTTTTAAAGCGATTTTAGACAAATACCCTCTACTTAAGACTATCCCTGTACTTTATGACCTAGATTTTGCCCATACTCAGCCTCTCTTTACCATTACAATTGGCGCCAACATTTCTATTGATACTAAGACAATGACTTTAAACATCTCTGAAGATTAAAAAACCATTTGGGAAGGCTCCCAAATGGTTTTTGTATTACCAAATCACGACACGCTTGTCTTTATCTCGCCACATCCCATCGCCTTCTTTGACATCAAAAGTAGCAATAAAATCATCAAAGTTTGGCAACTGAACATTGGTGCGAAGTTTTCCTGGGGCATGTACATCTACAGCAATCAATAACTGCAAATATTCCTCACGCGCCTTCATGCGCCAAATACGCGCAAAATTGATAAAGTAGTCCTCAGCAGAAAAATCTGCTTCTTTTTTAGCGGCCTCAAGGGCTGCTGCCAAGCCTCCCAAATCCGCAACATTTTCAGAAACGGTTAACTTACCATTGACTTTGCCTCCTGCAAAGTCAATCCCATCAAACTGCTCCACTACCTTGTCTGTACGCTCTTTAAAAGCAGCGTAATCTTCATCTGTCCACCAATTATTAAGGCTACCATTTTCATCAAAAGAAGCCCCATTGGTATCAAAAGCATGAGAAATTTCATGAGCAATAACAGCACCTATTCCTCCGTAATTAGCTGATGATGACTGCTCCAAACTATAAAATGGTGCTTGGAGGATAGCCGCTGGAAAGACAATTTGATTTTGTTGCGGATTGTAGTAAGCATTAACCATGTGGGCAGGCATTCCCCACTCATTTTTATCGACTGGCTTATTCCACTTGCTCCAGCTATGAGCTATTGAGATTTTTGCAAGATGGGCTGCATTTTCAATCAAGCTAGCTGAGTCGTCAATAATTTTTTTCGCATAGGTATCTGGTAATTTTTCAGGATAACCAATATGTGGTGTGATACTATTTAGCTTGATGATAGCCTTATCTCGTGTTTCTGGTTTTAGCCAGTCGTTATTAGCTAAACGTTCCTTATAAACCTCAATCATAGTCGCCACCTTAGCCTCCACATCAGCTTTAGCTTCTTTAGAAAACTTCAAGTCCGCATACCAAAGACCAAGGGCTTGATTGTAGGGACCTTGTGCCAAATAAAAAGCAGCTTTTTTCTGATCCATGGCTTGAGGAGTACCAGATAAAGCACGGCTATAAGCACCTGATAAGACTCGAATCTCATCTGTCAGGTAAGAGGTATAAGAAAGAGCCGCACTTCTCACTAAAATCGCTTTTAGGGCTGTCCAATTTTTTTCAGAATAAAACTCCGCTGCAAACTCTGTCCAAAAACGCTCCTCTGGAACAATCACTTTATCTGGAACTTGTCCTAAAATCTGTTTAAAAATAGTATCTAAAGGTAGTTCTGGTGCCAATTTAGTAAAATCTGCCCAGTCATAAGGATGATACAACTTTGCATACTCAGAAGACTCCTCACTTGAGAGAACATATTGAGCTAATTTGGCATCAAGCGCAATCATCTCATCTAAAATATGCTTGATCTCTTCTGTAGAAAAGCCAAACTTAGGCAATAAATCTTCTTGGCATCGGCGCCATGTTGCCAATAGCTCTTTTCCCTTCTCATTATCCTCGCCATAATAGCTAGTATCTGGCAAAATGGTTCTCGGAGCTTCTGCCCACAAAACGTTGGTCTGGGCATCCATAAAGTCTGGTGCTACACCAAACGGTAAAAGGTTCGGTTTGCCATCCATCTCAAACTCTGCTATCCGCTCTGCAAAGCTTGAGAAAGACGATAGACCCTGATACTCCTCAATCAAGGGTTTAACTGGGGTAACACCGAGTGCTTCTCTTGTTGTAAAATCACTGACCTGCTTATGAAACTTAACAAAGTTGGATAAAATAGGATCTGTTGGGACATCTTTACCTGCTAACCAAGCATCGGTTGTGTCTAACATTAGGTCCTCTATTTCATCAGCTAAATCTGAAAAGCCACCAGTTCTTGGCTTATCATCAGGAATAACAGCTGTTTCTTCCCACTTTTTATTAATCGCATCATAAAAATCATCTTGGTAACGTGTCATCATTGTACTCCTTTGTATTGTCTTTTTTTATTGTAACAAAAAAAGATTAGAATTGCTTTTTTAGACTATTTCCCCTTCGCTTTATTTATTCGAAAAAAATATAAAAAGAAAGGCTTTTTTAAAAAATTTTTTTTGTTATTTTTGATATACTAATGTTAGCGCTTTTATAAGGAGAAATCACATGAAAAATTTAGTTCAATACAAATGGGCTACCCTAGGAACTGGGGTCATTGCTAATGAATTAGCTCAAGCTTTGCAGTCACTAGGCGGCAATCTCTACTCCGTTGCCAATCGTACCTATGATAAAGGTCTAGCATTTGCCCAAAAATATGGTATTCAGAAAGTTTATCAAACCATTGATGAAGTATTTGAAGATCCTGAGGTAGATATTATTTACATCTCAACCCCGCATAATACCCATATTAACTATCTAAGAAAGGCCTTGTCAGCAGGAAAGCACGTCCTTTGTGAGAAGTCTATTACACTCAATTCAGAGGAACTAGAAGAGGCTATCGCGCTTGCCGAAGAAAACCAAGTCATTCTTGCTGAAGCGATGACTATTTTCCATATGCCTATTTACCGCCGTCTCCGCGAACTTGTCCAATCACAAGCCTTGGGGGATCTAAAAATGATTCAAATGAACTTTGGAAGCTATAAAGATTACGACATGACCAATCGTTTCTTTAATAGAAATTTAGCTGGTGGAGCCCTCCTTGACATTGGGGTTTATGCCCTATCTTTTGTTCGCTGGTTTATGTCTGAAACGCCTGATCAAATCAGCTCTCAAGTAAAATTAGCACCAACTGGGGTTGATGAACAGATGGGAATTTTATTAAGTAATCCCAAAGGAGAAATGGCTACTATTGCCCTTACCTTACACGCTAAACAACCTAAACGCGGCACCATTGCCTACGATAAAGGCTATATTGAACTTTATGAATATCCTCGTGGTCAAAAAGCCATCATCACCTATACAGAAGATGGCCACCAAGATATCATTGAAGCAGGAGACACCAGTCAAGCCCTCTCCTACGAGGTCCAAGATATGGAAAAAGCTGTCGCTGGTATCGAAAATGAGATGCACCTGGCTTATAGCCAAGAAGTGATGGCTATCATGACCAAACTCAGAAAAGACTGGGGCTTAGTCTATCCAGAAGAAGAATAAATCACAAAAACTCTTCCACCAAAATAAATGATTGGGGAAGAGTTTTTTGATTACTTTAAGATGACATTTTATGAGAATAGGGAGTTTCAAATAGAATCTCGACCAAAGAAATGACGAAACTCAAGAACAGACTTAAACCTACTGACAATAGGATCCCCCATGTTAATTTCACTAAACTCATGGTTCTTAAGCCGTCAAATAAAATAGTCCCTAGCCCACCTGCATTGATAGTAGCTGCTATAGTTGCAATCGCTACTATAGATAACCCTGCTAGACGCAGACCTGAAAAAATAGACGACTTGATGAGAGGAAGCTGAATCAATACTAATATTTGCCAAAAATCCATCCCCATCCCTCTAGCTGCCTCTAACACACTAGCATCAACTTTATCAAAACCTGTCAGAAAAGTTCTTACCAAAATATACTGAGCATACAAGGTTAAAACTACTATTGCTGTCACCTTCCCTAAACCAGTAAAAGGAAGCAACAAGGCAAAAAGAGCAAAGCTAGGAACAGCATACAACAAAGATAGCATATAAGTCGTCCCTGTTCGTAAAACGGGAAAACGTAGTAGCATCAATGTCAGACCACTTGATAACAATAAAGCTAAAAGAAGAGATACTACCGTTAAAATCAAATGGTCTAGACTGGCTATCAATAATTTTTCTGAAGACGCATGGAAATAATCAAGCATAGGTCCTCCAAATTTTCTCTTGCTCTCTCACCGTTTCAATCAGACGTGTGACAAATTCTCCTTTAGGAGATTTAATAATATTTTCAGGGCTATCAAATTGACAAATTTTCCCCTCATCCATAATTAAAACTTTACTACCTAAACGAAAGGCTTCATGAATATCATGTGTAATAAAAATAAAGGTCTTATCTTCTAGTTGTTGATGCAGTTTGAGGAGTTCTTCTTGAAGGTTACCTCTTGTAATGGCATCAATCGCCCCAAATGGTTCATCAAACAAAACAATATTAGGATCACCCGCCAAAGCCCTAGCTACCCCAATCCGCTGCTGCTGACCACCTGAGAGTTCTTTGGGGTAGCGCTGGCCATACTCCTTATAAGGAAGTTCTACCATCGTTAGCAATTCCTCCACTCTAGCATCAATTTGAGATTGTTCCCACTTTAATAGTTTAGGAACAGTTGCAATGTTTTCAGCTATAGTCATATGAGGGAAAAGACCAATTTGTTGGACAACATAGCCAATCTGCCGTCTCAAATCGACAGGATCAAGTACTGAGAGATCCTGTCCTTCAAAACGAATTTGTCCACTTGTTGGTTCAACAAGGCAATTAATCATTTTTAAAGTTGTGGTTTTTCCAGATCCAGAGGTGCCCAAAATGGTAATAAACTCCCCCCTTTTAATCGATAAACTCAGGTCATCAACTACTGTTTTACCTTGGTAAACCTTTGTGACCTGATCAAAATAGATGATCTCCTCTCTCTTCATGAGCTTCTCTCCTTATTTAATCGTTTGGTAAAATGCTTTTGCAACCTCAGTGTACTCTTTACCATCAACATCTACTTGAGCATTTAATTTTGTCACTGTTTCAGTATCTAAGCTAGATGAAATAGAATTTAAAATCTCTTCAATCTCAGGATTGGCTGATAAAACTTGATTACGTACAACGGGAGCGAGATTATAAGGAGGCCAAAATTGTTTATCATCTTCTAGAAGTGTAAATTGATCTGTATTCACCAACTGACCTTCTGTTGTATAAGCTGGTGTAACGTCTGCTTCATTGTTTTCAAGGACAGTATATTTTAAGCTATTATCATAAACTTTTGAGGATTTCCAATTAAAGTCCCCATAAGTTTTTGTTAAACCTGGGATACCATCATCACGCTGATCAAACTCTCCTTGAGAGGCAAATCGTAAGGCACTGGCATGTTTTTGAAGGTCAGAAATAGTAGAGATCCCTAGTTTTTTTGCAATATCTGTCCTAATAACCAATCCTTGTCCATCATTGGCCTTAGAATAATTCAACCAAGTCACTTGAAATTGATCTTTATAAGCTTCCTTAACAGTTTGATAAACTTTCTCAGAATCTGTTTCAAGTGGTTTTCCTAACACAGACAAAAGCCCTGTACCTGTATATTCTGGATAAAGATCGATTTCATCACTTGTTAAAGATTGATGAATCAATGAACTAGAAATATTGGGTACGCGTTCTACCTGATAGCCTTTATCCTCTAAGGCTAGAGCATAAAATTCTGCCACAATCAGATTCTCTGTAAAATCTTTAGAACCAATCCTAATCACTTCCTGGCGACTGGTTTTTTCACTGTCTGCTTTTTTGGTAAAAACAAATGCACCGCCAACTATTAAAAGAAAAATTAATAAAATCGCTGAGATAAACTTTTTATTTTTCATATTCACTACTCCTTATATAAAGATCAAATCCTAGCATACTGATAAAAGATAAAAGCGCAACACTCCCTCCTCCAATCATCAATAAATCAATACGATAAAGTCCTAAACCTGTAAAAATTAAATTTCCAAGTCCTCCTGCTCCAATATAAGTGGCTAAGGTGGCACTAGCAATCAATTCAATCAAAGCCAACTTAATACCATTTAAAATATGATGACGCGCTAATGGAAAACTCAGTTGGTAGAGCAGCTGCCACTTTGTCATGCCCAAAGCCAATCCTGTTTCCAGTATAGCTTCTGGCACCTCTGAAAATCCTAAAATCGTGCTAAATAAAATAGGAGGAAGCGCTAAAACCACTAAAGCAATCAAAGCAGGAAGTTTCCCCACTCCAATAAAAGGAACCAAAATAAATAAAACAGCTAAACTAGGAACCACTCTAAGAGCTTGAGAAAAATGAGTTGAAAACCAGTGCACCGTTTTATGACGATAACTAAAATACCCCAAAGGAAGACCGAGCAATACGGCAAAGAATAAAGCTAGAAAACTTAACTCTAAGTGTTGAAAAACACTCTCTAAATAGGTCTCCATATTATGAGAAAAATAGTCTTGGATGTTTTTAATCATTTCTATCCCCTTTATTTAACAGATAATCAACTGATATGTCGCTAAATTGCTTTGATAAATCATTGATAATCCTATACAGTTGATGGTGATCTTGTAAAATCCCATACTGATTAAATACAAACTGAGAAAGGCAATGGGTCCGTTGACCTAGTGGTCTTTTATCGCTAAAGCGTAAAGAAAGAGCCTGTGTGGCATAGAGGATTTCAATTGCTAGTAATTGATAAAGTTTCTCAACAATCTCTTGCGTTTGCTGTAGGATAAGAGGGAAATTAGTTTGTCGATCCTCCATGTCCCCTGCTAAGGGATAAGAAATATTTGACAAGGTTTGACAAGCATGGTGAATTTCAACATCAAGTGTTGCTGCAGTTTTTTGCAAGGCTTGTAAACCAAAATATTGTTGACTATCAGCTTTTAAAAATCTAGGCAATCGGGTAAAGTCTGGATTGCCCAACTTAATCATCCGTTGGACAGAAGCATGGGACAAATGGCTTAAAGAAACATTTAGCATCTCAACAGATAAACTCAAGCCTAGAGTTTCAAAATTAGGAGTGGATAAGATACGTTTTGTTTTCTGATCTACAATAGGATTATCATCCGATGCTCGTAATTCTGCTAAAAGGTTCTGTTCAACATAAGCCAAACTATCATATATGGCTCCATGGATTAAGGTAACATTACGAAAACTAAGCGGATCTTGCACGGTCTGACTTCTTTTTTTTAGAAGGTAGCTTCCCTTTAAAAATTCACGAATATGATAAGTGCTAATCTCCTGCCCTTTCAACTGTTTGCTGGCAAGAACCCCTTCATCTAAAGGAGTAATATTACCATTTAGAGCCTCTAAGGAAAGGGAGTAAGCTAAATCAAACCATTTGACCAATTGATGTAGCTGAAGGACTAACAAACTTAATTTTGCATGGCTAACGGCATTTGAACTAATCACCGACAAACCGTCTTTAGCTTGAAAGTTAATAGGTTTTAAACCAAATCGTTGAAACAAGTCACTAGCTTGATAACGCTGACCTTGGTAGTCCATCAAACCTTCCCCCATAAGGGCTAAACCAATATAGGACAAAATACCAATATCCCCTTCTCCAACCGATCCTTTACCATTAACCACTGGTGTTAATCCCAAATTTAAAAAATCTGCTAAGCGCTCTGCAATCTCTATCTGACAACCCGCATAACCTTTAATAACGCCATTAAGGCGAATTAACATGCTTGCTCTAACCTGTTCAATAGAAAGTTCAGGCTCAATTCCTACACAATGAGCATAGATAAGTTGCTGATTAAAGGATCCAATATCTTCTTTGGCAATGCGGGTATCTTTATTTTTTCCCACGCCTGTATTTAAGCCATAAATCAATTCTTCTCCATCTAAGGCTTCCAATACTATTTTTCTAGCGGTTTTCATGGACTGAAGTGCATCAGGGTGTAAAGAAATTTCTTCTTTACCTGATACAATCTGTGATAACATTTCTAGCGATAAATTATAACCTGTTAGTTCCATCTACTCTCCTGGAAAGGCATGACGATACAATTCAATTCCCAAAGCTTCTTCAACTTCTGGGTAAACGGTTGGATCCTTAACCCCCGAACTTAATGCAAAATGACTTTTATCAATTTTAAACAAAGTTACCTCTTGATCTAACTCAATTTCATTGGTACTGAGCGGGTGGGCATCACTTGTTCTAAACAAGGTGATGACATCAGGATAGGTGCTTAAACGTTTGCCTGATTTTGTTTCAACAGCCATATATTCATTTTGAACATACACCACTAATGTTTGACGTCCAACTTTAATATGGACTTGACCGATATCAAAAGCTTCATCTGTATAAACAATCTCTTTTTTGACAACTTTACCAGTTCCCAAAATTTCTCCCGACGTAAAATCTGCTATTTTTTGAATAACCTCTAATCCTGATTTGTCCTGATGCGATAAGATTTCATACCCTAAATCCAAAGCATAGGATAAGCCTCCAACAACAGCGTTTTCTTTAATGTAACAGGCTGTTAAAGGGTGACGTGCTGCCGCAATAAACCCACCAGATAAATCTGAAGCAATGCGCAATAGTTTTGAGGTATAAGCAGATGTTCCTGTCACTACTAATTCAATGTGGCGCCCTGTTTCTTCACGCCCTCCTGAAACGGCTTGGATTGTTTGATAGGAAAGGTCATTAGCAACACCCATATTTCCCATCTTACCAGTTGGATGCGCCCTTAAATCTCCTGTTGCATCTACAACAGAAAGCCCCAAAGCCGCTGCTGCCAACCATCCATTGGTTGAGCTTGATTTCCCATTTTGCGGTGTCAAAATTCCTTTAATTTTTTCTGGAGTAGGGTGTTTTTCTATCACCAATTGGACAGCTTTAATATAGTCGCGTCCTAGCATTTCCCAATCTGTTGTTCCCGCTGGGGCACCTATAGCCGTTTGAGTCAAAATGATATCATCTTCCTCTAGCTCATCAATACTAATAAGAGGGACTGGACGGATTGCTACCGCAGCATAGCCCATTTCTAAGCCATGTTCATAAAAACCACCTCCGCCACTTGCTAATACAGCGCCTCCTGTACAAGCAGCTAACACATCATCTTGATTTAACTTTTTAATCACCATCGCGTCATCCTTTTTTATCTTGTCCATTAATCCGTCGAATCCCTTTTTTATAAACTTCATCTAAAGAGGCTGAATAACCTGCATCTGCATAACGTAAAACGCCTAGACTCGTATCGTTTGTAATCGCCAATTGAATGCGTTCCGCTGCTTTTTCTGTACCATCTGCTACAACTGTAATCCCTGCACTTTGCATATAACCAGCATAGCCGCCCCCACCTGAATGGATTGCCACTAAATCAGCTTTAGAAGAAGAAGCAATAAGAGCATTCAATAAAGGCCAGTCAGCCACTGCATCAGAGCCATCTTTCAAATTTTCCGTCATGATATTAGGGTGAGCCATTGCTCCTGCGTCTAGATGGTCTCGTGTAAAAGCAATTGGTGCTGAGAGTTTTCCTTCTGCTACAAGCTCATTAACCGCTAAAGCTAACTGGGTTCGTTCTTCATGCCCTAACCAACCAATCCTAGCTGGTAAACCTTGGAAAGGGACATATTGTCTTGCTAAACGAATCCAGTTGGTAATAATAGCATTATCTGAGAACGTCTCCAAAAGATATTGATCAATGATTTCAATATCCCTAGCCTCACCTGATAAGGCAATCCAGCGAAATGGACCTATCCCTCTTTCAAATAAAGGACGGAGATAGGCTTCTGTAAAAACAGGGATAGAAAAGGCATTCTCAACCCCAAAACGCTTTGCTTGCGTCCGTATATTATTACCATTATCAAAGACTTGAGCTCCTCTTTCTTGAAAGGCTAGTATAGCAGATACCTCTTTGGCAATAGAATGCCCAGCAGCGGCTTCTAATTCTTTAGGATTTCTTTCTCTTAATCGCTCTACCTCATCTAAATTAAAACCTTCTGGGACATAGCCATACAATAAATCATGCGCTGCAGTCTGATCCGTGACAATATCTGGTATGATGTTTCTCTCTAAAATTTCCTGATAAACCGTCGCAGCATTCCCCACCAGAGCTACAGAGACAGCTTCTTGTTTCTTCCTTGCATCATCAATCCACTCTAAAGCTTGGTCCAAGTTATCAGTCTTTTGATCCACGTAGCCAATAGCCAAACGTTTGTCGATATTTTCTTCATTGACGTCAACAACCAAGATACTCGCGCCCGTCATTTTTCCAGCTAAAGGTTGAGATCCTCCCATACCTCCCATTCCGGCTGTTAGGATAAAACGTCCCTTCAAACTTCCACCAAATACTTGACGAGCTATCGATTGGAAAATTTCATAGGTTCCCTGAATCACACCTTGCGAACCAATGTATTGCCAGTCACCAGCAGTTAGTCCGCCCCAGGCAATTAAATTCTTATCATAGAGGTCATAAAAATAATCTGGTTTAGCCCATTGTCCTACCAAGTTGGAGTTAGCCATAATCACTAAGGGAGCATCTACATGGGTCTTTAAAATAGCAATCGGTTTTCCTGATTGGACAATCAAACTCTCATCTTCTTCTATCGTTAACAAGGCATCAACAATAGCATGATAAGATGGCCAATCACGCGCCGCTTTCCCAAGCGCTCCATAAACAATCAGGTTTTCAGGATCTTCTCCGTTTTCTAGTACATTTTCTAATAAACGTAGTAAGGCTTCCTGTCTCCAACCTTTTGCTCTCAGTTTATTACCTCGTTGTGCAACTATCCCCATAAATTTCTCCTCACTCAACATACAAGAATCATACTCTATATGCTATCATCCCTAAAAAGTCTTGCATAATCTATATTTTTTATCTCTAGTCATAAATAAAATTTATAGCAAATAAAAAAGCCCGACTGAAAGTTTTTAACCTTCAGCCAGGCCATCTCATCTTATTTCCACTCTTACTACTGGATAACACACATTTTATTTTTTTAAAATAGCAAGGGTTTGATAAGGTTTGAGGGTAATCTGATCTGCTAAGACAGTGTCTTTATAGTTGCTGATCAAAACTTGACCTGAGGCATAATCAGCTAGGTCAAGGGTTACTTCCTCAGCAAAGAAGTTGTTTAGGACAAGGAGTTTTTCATCGCCATGCTGACGCTCAAACGCATAAACCTTATCACTATCTTTATAAGCTGCCTTATAGTCTCCTTCTGCAATTAACGGCAATTCTTTACGCAATCGAATCAAGTCTTGATAGAAAGTAAAGATTGGGCCTTCCTTCTCATTTTTCACATTAATCTCTGGATAAGACTTGCCTGCTTTTAGCCACGGTGTCCCCGTTGAGAAACCAGCATTTTGGCTATCATCCCACTGCATTGGAGTTCTCGAGTTATCACGAGATTTAGCCTGGATAATCTTGAAAGCTTCTTTTTTAGATTTGCCCTCATCCAACATGATTTGATAAGCATTGAGACTCTCAACATCCACATAGTCTGCCATAGAATCATAATCTGGGTCAATCATCCCAATCTCTTCTCCCATGTAAATATAAGGTGTGCCTCGAGAAAGGTGGATAGAGGCTGCTAGCATGGTTGCTCCTTCATTGCGGAAATTTTTCACATCCACAAAACGATTGAGGGCACGCGGCTGATCGTGGTTGTTATAGAACAGCGCATTCCAACCATTGCCTTCACTCATCCCTTCTCCCCAAGTATGGAAGAGACGTTTGAGTTCTTCAAAGTCAAAATCCATAATAGTCCATTTTTGACCATCTTTGTAATCCACTTTCAAGTGGTGGAAGTTGAAAGCCATGGACAACTCTTCACGCTCAGGAGCCGTGTAGAGAATGCAATTTTCAATGGTCGTAGCAGACATTTCCCCAACCGTCATAAAGCCTTCTTCTTTTCCAAAGGTAGCATTATTCATCATCTTGAGGTAATCATGCGTAATAGGGCGATCGGTGTAGGCAGGTTTGCCGTCATTGATAGGGCAGTCTTCTAGGACTTCATCTTTACCAATCAAATTGATAACATCGAAACGGAAGCCTTTAACCCCCTTGTCTTTCCAAAAGTTAACGACTTTGAAAAGTTCTTCACGGACATGGGGATTGCGCCAGTTAAGGTCTGCTTGCGTCACATCAAAAAGGTGGAGATAGTATTTTCCAGTATCACCAAATGGCGCCCAGGCATTGCCACCGAACTTAGACACCCAGTCAGTCGGCTCATCACGTAGGATAAAGAAATCTTGGTAATATTTGTCGCCAGCGAGGGCTTTTTGGAACCACTCATGATCAGTTGAGCAGTGGTTGAGGACCATGTCTAGCATAAATTCAATGCCTAATTCTTTTCCAACAGCCACCATTTCTTCAAAGTCTGCCATGGTGCCAAAGTCAGGATTCACCGCAGTGTAATCTGAAATGTCATAACCATTGTCACGCTGAGGACTTGGGTAAAATGGGTTTAGCCAGATCATGTCAATCCCTAACTCACGAAGATAGGGGAGTTTTTCAATAATACCACGTAAATCCCCCACACCGTTTCCTGTCGTATCCTTGTAAGATTTGGGATAGATTTGGTACACCACTTTACGTTTATCGATTGCCATCATTAAGATACCAAGAACATAGGGAGAATGTTATGATTTTAAATCTTCCACCTAGGTTCTATGCCTTTCTCTAGTTTATTAAAGAGCTACTTTTTCTTATTGCTTTTCCTATCAAGTGAAAGAGACTAGGCCAAGCTGTCCAAGTCTCAATCATGATTTATGTTTAAATTTTACTTGCTTTAATCACGTCTTCGCCGCGTTTAATCTCACGTGGTAAGTCACCAATCGCATCTGGTTGATAATCATACTGGTTAGTAACAATAACTGGAGTTTCCGTCACATAACCAGCTTCTTTGATAACATCCATATCAAATGTGATCAATTTATCACCCACTGCTACACGATCGCCTTGTGCCACATGAGCTTCAAAACCTTTGCCATCAAGGTTAACTGTGTCCATACCAATGTGCATCAACAGTTCAACACCGTCATCTGACAAGATACCGACAGCATGTTTTGAAGGAAAAAGAACAGAAATCACACCAGATACAGGAGCAGTTAATAGACCTTCTGTTGGTTGGATAAGGACACCTTGTCCCATCACACCTTGAGCAAAGACAGGATCAACTGCTTCTGAGAGAGGTTTTGCTTCCCCAGTAAGAGGGCTTTGGATTGTGACAACTGTGCCAACTGCTGGCGCTTCTTTTTCTTCCACTTCAGCTAAAGCTTGAGCTGGGCTCACTGCTTCTTCGTCATCTTTTTTTGAAAAAGCGCCTGTACGGTTAAAGATAAAGGTTAATGCCATTGGGACTGCAATCGCAACAGCCATAGCTAGAGCAAAAGCTCCCCAGTAATTCGCTTTAATCGATAAGATACCTGGCAAACCACCGATACCGATAGAAGCTGCTTGAATGTTAAAGGTTACAGAAAGTAAACCTGCGATTCCTGAACCAATCATACCTGCTACAAATGGGTAAACATATTTTACGTTAACCCCAAAGAGAGCTGGTTCAGTAATTCCGAGATAAGCTGAGATAGTTGCTGGAAGTGAGATTTGTGCCTCACGTTCGTTGTGACGGTTAATAAGGAAGTAAGCAAATACTGCTGATCCCTGTGCAATGTTTGAAAGAGCGATCATTGGCCATAGACCAGTTCCACCTGTATCTGCAATCAATTGGGTATCGATGGCGTTTGTCATGTGGTGAAGACCAGTGATAACAAATGGTGCATAAAGGGCACCAAAGACTGCACCAAAGAACCATTTAAGCGGTCCTGTCAAACCAGCAAGCACAATTGTTGATAGCCATTGTCCGATAGTCCATCCGATTGGACCAAGAACAGTATGAGCTAGGATAAGAGCTGGAACAAGTGATAAGAATGGCACAAAAATCATTGAAACCACTTCTGGAATAACCTTGCGCCAGAATTTTTCAAGGTAAGCTAGTGACAAACCTGCTAGAAGAGCTGGAATAACCTGTGCTTGGTAACCGATACGGTTAACAGTGAAGAAGCCAAAGTCCCAAACCCAATCTTTAGCAATTTCTGCTGCTGATGTGCTTGGCACAGCATAGGCATTAAGCAATTGAGGCGACACCAAACAGATCCCAAGAACGATACCAAGGATTTGTGAAGTTCCCATCTTACGAGTCACAGACCAAGTAATCCCTACTGGTAAGTAGTGGAAAATCGCTTCACCTGGCAACCATAAGAAATGGTTTACCCCACTCCAAAATGGAGACACTTCAACAATAGTTTTCCCATCAAGAGCTGAAAACTGCACGCCTTCAAGCACGTTACGGAAACCAAGAATCAAACCACCAACGATAAGAGCTGGAATGATTGGGGTAAAGATTTCAGCCAACATGGTCATGACACGTTGAACTGGGTTTTGATTACTTTTGGCAGCTGACTTGGCTGCTTCTTTAGAAACCCCTTCGATACCTGATACAGCTGTGAAATCGCCGTAGAAGATTGGCACGTCATTACCAATGATTACTTGGAACTGACCAGCGTTTGTGAACGTTCCTTTAACTGGAGAGATGTTTTCAATACGTTTCACATCTGCTTTTTTCTCATCAACAAGCACAAAACGCATACGAGTGGCACAGTGGGTTACTGCGCTGATATTTTCTTTGCCGCCAATCGCCTCAAGCATCTCGCGGGCTTGGTTTTCAAATTTTCCCATTTTTTACTTACTAGGTAAGTCCTAGCTTCCTCCTTATTTTGATAAATTTGTACGTACAACCTTTACATGTTTTATTGTAACCGATTGCAAATTCAAGCGCAAGCCTTTCTTCAAAAAAAAATAGAATTTTGATAAAATAAAGTCATCTTGTATGCCTTTTCAAAGACAAATTAAAATAAGGAGGCCTTTTAATGAAAAAATATATCCAAATCTTCCATGATTTAGAACATAAGATTCACACTCAATTTTATCAAGCAGGAGACTACCTCCCTACTGAGTTAGCCCTAACTAAAGAATATCACGCTAGTCGTGATACGATAAGAAAAGCCCTTCGCTTACTGAATGATGCAGGACTTATTCAAAAAATGCAAGGAAGAGGATCACAAATCATCAAACGAGAACAAATCAATTTTCCTGTATCTGAACTGACCAGTTATCAAGAGTTAGTCGAATCTATCGGACTCAAATCACAAACAAAGGTGATTAGTATTGACAAAATCATCACAGATGAACACTTGGCCAAAAAAACAGGTTTTAAAATCAATGACTTACTTTGGCGCGTTGTCCGCCTTAGAATTGTCGATGGTGTGGCTTCTGTCTTAGATACAGATTACCTCTTAAAAAAGATAGTTCCCCAAATGACAGTAGAAACCGCTCAAAGCTCCATCTATCACTATCTTGAAACAGACCTCAAACTTGATATTGCTTATGCTGAAAAAGAAATTATCATTGACCATGTCACTGATAAAGATAGACGTTATCTAGACCTAGGCTCTGATATTCATGTGGTTTCAGTCAACTCTAAGGTTTACCTATCTGATACGACACAATTTCAATATACCGATAGCCGACATAAACTTGAAAAATTCAAATTTGTGGACTTTGCTAGAAGAAAAAGTAGATGATTAAAGTTAAAAAGAGGTGGACTTTCGTCCGCCTCTTTAAACGTCTTCCATATGATGTTCAAAAATCCTAATCAATTGGACACAGGACCAGACTCCCACCCCAGTTAGCGTAATAATGAATAAAATTTCAAGAAGGTCCTTTAACATCATCATCACCTCCAAACATTAGAAAATATCTCAAAGTAAGGTCCCGAAAGAACCTTTTTGATCCTTGTCACTTGCATCTTGCCGACCAAGATAACGAAGGACCACAAAAAGTAGTAACCAAATTCCCACAGACCAGATACGGTCACTATTAAAGCTTAAAACCAACATCATAATCACCCCGTATCTCTTTTTCAACTCTATTATACCATCAAGCGAAAACCTTTTCAAAAACAAGCCTCCGCCATCTAAAAGCATCAAATCCCTTACCTAACGGCAAGGGATTTGATCAAAGAAAAACTACACAGGTCCTTCTAACCTCTATCTGTGCTTTGTATCTAGAATGATGGTCACTGGACCATCGTTAATTAAAGATACCTGCATGTCAGCTCCAAAAATACCAGTTTTAACGGGTACTAACTGTGCCAATTTTTGATTAAATTGGTCATAAAATCGGCTAGCCCAATCAGGCTTAGCGGCACCTGTAAAGGCTGGGCGATTGCCTTTTTTAGTATCTGCAAAAAGGGTAAATTGGGAGATAGATAAGATTTCACCATTAATATCTTGCAAAGACAAGTTCATCTTATCATTTTCATCAGAAAAGATCCGCATCTGAACGATTTTTCGAATGGCATAATCCATATCGTCTTGCTGATCATCTGGAGCAACACCAACTAGAAGAAGAAAACCTTGTTTGATACTGGCATGATTTTTTCCTTCAATAGCAACAGAGGCTTCTTTAACACGTTGAATGATAATCTTCATCTAGCACCTACCCATTTGTTCGCTTAACAGAATAAACATCTGGAATCACTTTTATCTTATCAACCACTGTTGTGAGACTATCTAAGTTCGGAATCCCAAAAGCAATATGAATATTAGCAAACTTCATATCTTTTGTCGGTTGAGCATTGACAGAAGATACGCTCTTGGTCATATTTGACAAGACTTGCAAGACATCGTTTAAAAGACCAGAACGGTTCAAGCCATAGATGTCAATTTCTGCCATGTAATCCTTACTTGAATGCTGATCATCCCATTCGACTTCGATCAAGCGTTGCTCGTAGCCCTCCTGACTCTTAATATTGTGACAGTCAGATCGGTGAATGGCAACCCCACGGCCTTTTGTGATATAGCCTTCAATAGCATCACCAGGGACAGGGTTACAACATTTGGCGATACGCATAAGAAGTCCTGACGCCCCTTGAATAATCACACCGTTTTCACTTCTAACTTTTAAAACATCTTTTTTCTCATGCTTGATTTCGCCACCATTTAGTAACTCATCTGCTTCTGCTTTAGCTTTAGCTCGCTCTTCTTCGCGACGTTCTTTTTCAGTTAATTTGTTGAAAACACTAATAGGGCTAATTTCGCCAAAACCGATAGCCGCGTAAAGTGCCTCTTCATTACGGTAGCTGACCTTAGGTAAAATATCTTCAATATGCTTACGATCAAGGTAGCGATTGGCAACATATCCCTGTTCTTGGAAGTAATCAATCAGCATCTCACGGCCTTTATGTACCGAGAGCTCTTTATCTTGATGTTTAAAGAACTGGCGAATTTTATTTCTAGCCTTATTAGTCTTAACAATGTTAATCCAATCACGGCTTGGACCAAAAGAATTACTGTTGGTGACAATTTCAACAACATCACCTGTTTTTAATTTTGCCGTTAATGGCACCATGCGACCATTTACTTTGGCACCTGTTGCTTTTTCTCCAACTTGGGTATGAATAGCATAAGCAAAATCAATTGGACCTGAATCTTTCGGTAACTCCTGTACAGCACCTGTTGGGGTAAAAACATAGATGCGTTCAGCAAAGATATCTTCTTTAACCGAGTCAACAAAATCTTGCGCATCACTCGAGGCATCTTGAAGCTCCACTAATTCCTTAATCCAGTTCATGCCAAGGGCTTGTTCACGTCCGTCAACTTTGCCTTTCATGCCTTTTTTGTAAGCCCAGTGTGCAGCTACCCCATACTCCGCCACTTCATGCATCTCACGGGTACGAATCTGAATCTCAATAGGACCTTTTGGACCATAGACAGTTGTATGGATAGACTGGTAACCATTAGCTTTAGGATTGGCAATATAGTCCTTAAAACGACCAGGCATAGGACGCCACAACTCATGGATGTAGCCCAACATGGCATAAACATCACTTTGAGTCTCCATGATACAACGAATGGCCGTCAGATCAAAGATTTGATCAAACCGTTTTTTCTTATCATGCATTTTACGGTAAATGGAGTAAATATGCTTTGGACGACCATAAACATCTCCATGAAGACCTTGTTCTTCGGTATAGGTTTTAATTTTATTGACAATTTCATCCACTAAAGCTTCACGCTCACGACGTTTTTCCGTCATCATGTGGGAAATACGATAAAATTCCTGTTCATTAAGATAGCGAAAAGACAGGTCTTCAAGTTCCCATTTTACACGGCTAATCCCTAGACGATGAGCTAGTGGTGCGTAAATTTCTAGCGTTTCACGTGAAATACGTTTTTGCTTGTCTGGGCGTAAATGTTTGAGTGTGCGCATATTATGAAGGCGGTCTGCTAACTTCACCAAAATCACACGAATATCTTGAGACATGGCCATCAACATCTTGCGATGATTTTCTGCCAACTGCTCCTCATGAGATTTATACTCCACTTTTCCAAGCTTGGTGACCCCATTAACAATCATCCTAACATCTGGACCAAAAGCCTCCTCAATGTCATCTAAAGTATAAGGCGTATCCTCAACCACGTCATGTAAGAAGCCACAAGCCACCGTAACAGCATCTAAGTGTAGCTGAGCTAAAATACCAGCAACTTGGATAGGATGGATATAGTAAGGCTCACCAGATTTTCTAAATTGTCCCTCATGGGCCTTTTCTCCGTATTCTAAAGCTTTCTTAACAAAGGCGACATCTTCCTCATTCAGATAAGAGGCTGCAAGTGTCAGAACCTCTTCTCCTGTCAAATTTTTTTCTTTAGGCATCTCTTTCCTCTTTACAATCATCAACTTAAATTATATTGTTCCCATTTTACCATTTTTTAGCCTAAAAATAAAAAAACTTTACCAAAATCAGACAGCAGATTAAGCTTTAATACCTCACTTCTTCTTGAAAGCCACTGTTAAAAATCCTATAATGGACTTATCATATCTCAATAGAAAAGGAACGTTTATGTCAGAAACCCTAACTTATCTTACCAAACTCACTCAAATCCCTTCTCCAACAGGATTTACCAAGGCTATCATGGACTACGTTGAAGCTGAGGTCACTTCCTTAGGTTACAAAGCCAAACGCACCCCAAAAGATGGTCTGCTTGTTACCATAATGGGAAAAAATGATGATCAGCATCGACTACTAACCGCCCATTTAGACACCTTGGGGGCTATGGTACGTGCCATCAAGCCAGATGGACGGCTCAAACTTGATTTGATCGGTGGTTTCACCTACAATGCCATAGAAGGTGAAAACTGTACCGTCCATGTTTCTCAAAATGGCAAAACCATATCAGGGACGATCCTCATGCACCAAACTTCTGTTCATGTCTATAAGGATGCTGGGACTGCTGAACGCAATCAGACCAACATGGAGGTCCGACTAGATGAAAAAGTCACCACAGCTGAAGAAACACGCGCACTTGGCATCCAGGTCGGAGACTTTATTTCCTTTGATCCAAGAACCCAGATTACCCCAACTGGTTTTATCAAATCACGTCACCTAGATGACAAAGTTTCGGCAGCCATCCTTTTAAACCTCCTAAGACAATACCAGCATAATCAAGTGAAACTCCCCTATACAACCCACTTCTACTTTAGCGCTTTTGAAGAATTAGGACACGGTGCCAACTCTAGTATCCCTGAAAAAACTCTAGAGTATTTAGCTGTCGATATGGGAGCTATAGGAGATGACCAACAAACAGACGAATACACCGTCTCTATCTGTGTCAAAGATGCTTCTGGACCTTACCACTATGGCCTCCGCCAACACATCGTCCAACTAGCAGAAGCACACCAAATTCCCTACAAATTAGACATCTACCCCTACTATGGTTCAGATGCCTCGGCTGCTATGCGAGCTGGAGCAGAGGTACGCCACGCCCTTTTAGGTGCAGGCATTGAAGCTAGCCATGCCTATGAACGCACCCATACAGACTCCATCGAAGCTACCGAAAAACTCATCCACGCTTACCTAATGAGTCAGATGTTGGAGTCATAACCACCCGTGAAAACGGGTGGCTTGTACACCGGATATAAGCCGTTTCTCTCCAGCGATGTCTAAAGACGTTCGCTGAACTTCGTTCAGGTTAGTGCTATAATTACTTGACTAATGCCCGTAACAACGGGCTTTTATCTTGTTCTAAAACTGCCATCTGAAAATGGATCTTCATACTCTTTGACACTCAAGAATCAAGTGCAATGTCATTTTTCTCCTGCTCGCGAATGTATTTCGCAACTGTCTTTTCGTTCAGACCAACGGTACTAGGTACCAACATAGTAGCCTCTGGCCCAAAACTTTCGATTTCCATACTTATATTTTAAATTGGCATGTTTATCAAATATCATTAGAGTACTTTTACTTTTCAAATATCCCATAAAATCAGAAATCGAAAGTTTCGGAGGTATCAAGACAAGCATATGAACATGGTCTGGCATCATGTGTCCCTCAATGATTTCCACGCCTTTGTATTGACATAGATGACGGAAAATATCAATTAAATCCTGTCTAATTTTGTAGTAAATGGATTTTCTCCGGTACTTAGGTGTGAAAACTATGTGATATTTGCACATCCATTTGGTATGTGATAAACTGTAACTGGTTTTAGCCATTTCTTTTTCCTCCTTTATCTAACCTGAACAATTAGATTATAACAGGAAAAAGAAATGGAAGCTCAAAGCCTTGTCAGCCACCAGCATAGCTGGTGGTTTTCTTGTTTTTCTCTACGAGAAAAACTGGCTCGAAGCCATAATAGAAAAACCTAGAGAATGGAAAATTGGTCATTCTCTAGGTTTTTGTTAGTTAAATGTTGATTCATATTTTTGGTTGAATAGTTTCTGAAGGTTAATAGAGGGTGTTTTTTGAACTTTAATAAGATCTTCAGTTGCAGAATTTAATATGTCTTCAATTTCCTGTAAAGTCTTCCTATTCAGGGATTTTGGCTTTTGTTTATCATCTGGGGAGAAGTATGATATTAGTTTTCCAGTTAAATCAGTATTGTAAAAATAGAGTTCCTTTTGTTTTTCTACTCTTATGTAATATCCTTTATAGTCTTTGGTAAAATATGCATCTTTATTAAGATATATGGTTTGACTATCATCCTCATAAAATTGAACATTTTCAGTATTTGGTTTATCAATGAAGTATGAGTTCTCTAATGCCATAACCAATTCGGGTCTAGCTCCATCTTTTCTAGGCATATGACTTGCGTAATAGACAGAATAGCGAGCTAGATTATACTGAATATAAATATAGATAGATCCAATGATAATCAAGAACAAACTCAGTACAATTAAAAATTTTTTCATTATAACAACTTTCATCAATTGAGATATAAATAAGGTAAAAATCAATCCATAGTAAATCTAATTCTTTTATATCTGTTACAGAAGAGAGAGGACGTTTTAAAAATTGAAAAAAGTACCCTCTGGCAGTCTGTGTTTCACCGCTATGTAGCAGTTTAGCCGTGATATCTAATAAATCAATACTTTCTTTTTCTTGCTTTGGAAGGATATTGTAATAAGTATAAAGATCTCTAATAATATCTTCTCTTTCCTCCATTTATTTCTTATCGCCTTGAGTAGCAAAATGAATAGCCTTAGCCTTCAATTGATAGTATCGTTCTGGAACTGGATTTAATAGTTGTTCTACAGAAACTTGAAAGATTTCTGCTAGATATAAGGCAATAGATACTTTTAGCAGATGCTCTCCTTGCTCAATACGTGCTAATTGTCTTGAACTAACATAAACCTCATCCCGACAAACATCTGCTCGACTAAGCCCCTGCTCTATTCTCAATTTTTTAATACGATTGCCGAGTTCTTTTTTTTAAGCTATCATCAGTTATCATAAAGACATTATAACAAATTTTGGGTTATTCTCAAAAAATGTGGACAAAAGTGTCATTTCTCCGATTCCGTATATTTGATGAGATGGTATATATCAGTTATCAGTTGGTATTTTCATTAATATCTGATACCTATAATTAAAAGAAAGGAGGTGGAGAAATGTTAGCAGGTACTCTGGCTTATACTGCTGTTAAAGTAGGTGTCTTCGCTTACTGGGCTTATCGTGCCAATCGTTAAAATTTCTATGGTAACCCATTGAACATAAAAAAGCTTGAAACTATCAAGCTTTTTTATGTTTTAAAAATCAACTTCATCAGGATTTTTCTGAGCTTTAATCCCCTCTAATTGATCTAGCTTTTGGAGTGCTTCTGGACTCAAACTTAGCCCTGATACATCTAGGTTAGCCTTGATATTTTCAGGACTACTGGATTTTGGTAAGGGGAGGAAGCCCTTAGCTAAGGACCAAGCCAGCGCCACTTGAGCAATAGAATAACCTGTCGCTTCTGCTAGTTCATGAGCAAGGTTATTTTGAAAAAGAGTCCCTGTCCCAAATGGGCTATAGGCTTCTAATAAAATCTCTTTGTCTCTACAGTAAGCCACTAAATCTTCTTGCGGACAACCAGGCGCTAATAAGACTTGATTGACATGAGGGATAACCTTGGCAGTTTTTAAGAGCTCATCTAGATGGCTAATCATAAAGTTAGATACGCCAATAGCTCGCACTTTCCCCTCTTGATAAAGCTCCTCCATCGCCGACCAGACCTCTGCATTACGCTTTCTCCAAGCGCCATTTTCT
Organism: Streptococcus sp. SGI.013; assembly: GCF_050315295.1. NCBI lineage: Bacteria > Bacillati > Bacillota > Bacilli > Lactobacillales > Streptococcaceae > Streptococcus > Streptococcus sp. SGI.013. Next base: position 48,476 of record NZ_JBNPOS010000008.1, on the reverse strand, counting down.
CGCACAGCTTTAGGATTTGGCCAATGAATCAAGACCAAGTCTAGGTAAGTCACCCCTAATTTTTCCATAGATTGCTCAATGGAAGCCCGCGCTCCCTTGGCATCTAATTGATCATTCCAAACCTTAGTGGTTAAAAAAATCTCCTCACGTGCTAGCGAACTATCTGCCACCGCTTGGCCGACACTCTTTTCATTACCATAAATCTGAGCCGTATCAATGTGACGATAACCCGCTTCAAGAGCATAAGAAACCGCACGATAAGCCTCTTCACCATCTGGAATCTGCCAAGTTCCAAAACCAATCTTAGGGATATTCAAGCCATTAGCTAATTGATAATGATCCATCATCTGACCTCCTTTTGTTTTCTTTCTTCATTATAAAACAATAAAGAGACAAAAACAAAGAAAACCCTTACTTTATCAGAGCTTTCTGTTCAAAATCCCACCGTAGCCTTAAGTAAGATAAGACCATAAAACCGCAATAACAATAGCAGGTAGCATATTGGCAACAGGGAGCTTTTTATCCCAGATAATATTGACACCAACACAAAAAATAAGAACAGAGCCGATTAAAGAGAGATTGGCAAGTGCCTGGGCCGTCATCAGTGGCTCAATCAAACGTGCCAAGAGGGTAATAGACCCTTGAAAGAGAAAGACTGGTACTGCTGAAAAGCCTGCTCCCTTGCCCAAACTCGAGGTCATAATCAAAATGATAACAAAGTCCAAAATACTCTTTACGGCCAACAAGCGATAATCTCCTGTCAGTCCATCTTGGATGGCTCCTAGTACAGCCATGGCACCGATACAAACGGTCAATGACGCTGTCAGGAAAGCATCTAAGAACTGACTATCTTGGCTGTTTCCTGACTTTTCTCGGAGCCAGATACCCAAGCGCTCAAACCAACCTTCGATATGGAGTACTTCCCCCGCCAAGGTTCCTAACGCCAAACTAATGACCAGAAGCATACTATTCTGACTTGTGATCTGACCATCTACAACTGTCAGTAACCCCTCTAAACTACCAGAAATCCCCAGAAAAAGAACAGCGAGACCACAGGCCAAAAACAAGCCTGACTGATGGCGGTCTTTCAACAAGTGTCCAAACCAAGAGCCTAAAAAACCTGCTAGGGCAATAGCGATGGTATTGATAATTGTTCCTAAGGCAAACATGGGCTACCTCAACAATTCCGTCGCGTAGCTAATAGCAGAAAGAGCGTAGAGCGGAGCCGTTTCTGCTCGTAAGATACGCGGACCAAGACCTGTCTTGACCGCTCCTGCTCCTTCAAAAGCAGCGACTTCCTCAGGCGACACGCCACCTTCTGGACCGACAATGACAAGGACTGATTGGCCAGCTTCTAAGCCAGATAAGATTTTCACCAGGTTGGCTTGTTCGCCCTCTTTGGCGGCCTCTTCGTAGGCTAAAATAATCTGATCAAATCCTGCCAGCTGAGCTAGGAAATCCGCTTTTTTCTCAAATAATCGAATAGCTGGAATGCGATTGCGTTTGCTTTGTTCGGCTGCACCTTGGGCGATTTTTTCTAACTTTTCTGCTTTTTTGACTAATTTTTTACCATCCCATTTGACCACAGACCAGTCAGCAGGAAAGGCCCAAAGAGCTGCCATGCCTAACTCCGTTGCCTTTTGGGCGACAAATTCGAGCTTGTCTCCCTTGGGAAAGCCCATGGCAATGGTCACGGAAACAGGTAATTCAACATTGTCTGCCAGTTCTTCGATAACTTCAACGGATTGGCTCTGGCTGTCCACTACCCGCGCCAAGCGTTTGATCCCGTCATCAAAGACCAGAACAATCTGGTCGTCTGCCTGCAAGCGCATGACAGAAAACATGTGCTTGGCAGTGTCCTTATCCTTAATCTGAAAAACGCCCTGCGGTGCTCTGCCATTGACAAAATACTGCTGCATTCTAGCCTCCAATCACACCTGAGCGGTCAGCTGTTTTCTTGAAGACGCAGCAGTTCCACTCGCCTTGAATCATGTGGGTTTCAAGGAAGAAGCCAGCCGCTTCCGCAGATGCTCGCACCATGTCCCACTTATCCGCGATGATACCGCTCATAATCAGGTAACCCTCGTCCTTGACCAGACGGTAGGCATCCTCGGTCAGATGGATGAGAATATCCGCCAAGATGTTGGCAACGATAACTTCTGCTTTAATGTCAACGCCACGAAGCAGGTCGCCTGCTGCGACATGAATATTGCTAGTATTGGCATTGAGGTCAATGTTTTCCTGTGCCACACGCACCGCCACTTCATCCAAGTCATAAGCGTAAATCTCCTTAGCACCCAAGAGAGAACTGGCAATAGAGAGAACGCCTGAGCCTGTACCAACATCGATAACCGTTTCGCCACCACGCAAGACCTGAGAAAGAGCATAGAGGCTCATCTTGGTCGTTGGATGAGTACCCGTACCGAAAGCCATACCTGGATCTAGGCGGATAATCTTCTCACCAGCAGTCGCCTCGTAGTCGGTCCAAGACGGTACAATGGTCAAATCATGGGTAATGCGGGCTGGCTCATAGTATTTCTTCCAGTTGTCCGCCCAGTCTTCCTCTGCCAATTCTTGACTTTCTAGGCTGACCTGACCCGTCTCTAAACCAAAGCCTGTCAAATCCGACAAGCGAGTCGCCAAATCTGCCTTAACTTCCTCAATATCCACAGTATCAGGATAATAGGCCGTAATCGCAATCATATCTGACTGCTCCACCTCGGGATAGAGTTCGCCGAAACGGTCCTCCTGCCCCACATAGTCAGCTGAGTCGCTAATAGCCACCCCCTGACTGCCCGTTTCAATCATGAGATTTGAAACTGCCTCTTCTGCATCACGATGCACGTGAATCGTTAATTCTTGCCATGAGTTCATGTTTATTTTCCTTTCATTTCCCCAACATTAATACCGACGGATGTATTTCCTTTACCTTATTATTCATAAATGGCTTATAGAAACGGTTATTTTGAGATAAAAAATCCTCCGTCCAAAGAGCTACTGCCTTATTATTTTTATCAAAAATTTCAATATAAATAGGAAATCTATCTATTTTCCTACTTGCTTGACATCCATTCACAATTATTTCCGCTATCAAATTTAGAATATCCTCTTCTTTTAGATTCTCAACCTCAGTATAAACTGAAACTTTCGGATAGCCAAAAATATACTTTTCCATTTGGATTTTGAAAGGAATGTTCTTTATCAGTAGTCTTCTGAATTTTATTTTTCGGATGTAGTAATGACAATAGTACCTAACAAAAGTAAATAAGGTATTTGGATAATCGCTATGAACTACCATTTTTTCAATAACAACCATCTTCTCTACAATGTATAAAATTGGAATGTTAATGATAAAAACTAACAACTCTAAGCCATAAGATAGCCAGAAATCCACTGTCCCCACATCTTCAATATGTCTAACAAAACTATTTAACGCTCCAAACAATAATATCAACCCTAATAACGACAAAAGAAACTCACATATCTTCCCAAGTGGAATAAATTCTTCCTTTACTTCCGTAAGTGCAGAAAAAATCGATAGAATTATCAAAAGTAATACCAGTACTAATTCAATATACAGTGAGTAAGTATAAGAATTCGTGATGAACAAAAATATCGATAATAGTCCAAATAATTCCCGCCACTTATTTTTTACAATTTCAAAAATCGAATACTCCATTAATGACAATATAGTAGGAAAAATTGTAAATGCAAAAACGAAGATATACTCTTTTATATACCAGTATGACAATTCTATTTTACTACTCAAACAACCGTACACTGTTGCAATGACCGCACAGTTTGTGAAAAGTACCCATTGCGAAATTGGAAGCTTCAATAAATTCAAAAAACTCCAGAACAAGTCTAGCAGACTTTTAAAAATTCCATTTTTCCTAGAGATGTACATTCCCCACAATAAGAATAATACACCCCATATTACAGTAGCAATTTCCCTGTTTGTCATACTTTTATAACTAATATCTTATTACAGCCACAATAGTCTAAAATCAAGACAGTACACCCCTCTCTCAATACCTCGGATAGGGATAAAACTCGCCTTCTACCAATTCTCTTCTACCTTTTTCAAAAGCCACTTGATCCCAATCCAAAGTGAACTCTTGAGCTTCTGGATCTGCTAAAAAATCCATAATACCATCTAAACCATTTTCAGCAACCGTGTTGAGCTGGCTAGCAAAATAAGCTAAAAACTCTCGTGAAAAGCCTTTTTTAGGATCAAAAGGTAAGGCAAGGAGATAATCTTCTGTCTCAAAGCGAGACTTATTAGGATTGTAAAAAATGACAAATTCCTCAAGTGCAATGTCCTCCTCAAAGGCATTTCCCTCGTCATCTACCATCTCAACCTCAGCTTGATTAGCTACCTCTAAAATAAAACTCACCTCAACAGCATGATTTTTCTTATCCCAATCTATCGCATAATCATAATGAAAATACCTGTCCATTTCTTCTTCTAAAACCGACAAAAAACCAAACTTCGCCATAATAACTTCCTTAATTTATATATGATATAATGATTATACCATTTAAAGAGCAAAAAAACAGGACCATAAAAACTCCCTTGCTCAAATACTAAGCTGGTAAATCCCCTTCTAATACCAGCTTCTTTAAGGACATTAACTTTTGAGAAACCGTTAAAGGAGGACTATGGACACGAATCTTGCTATGCGGATGCGCCCCAAAACCATTGAGGATGTGATTGGGCAAAAACACTTGGTTGGCGAGGGAAAAATCATCCGTCGTATGGTGGAAGCTAATCGATTAACCTCTATGATTTTATTTGGACCACCAGGTATTGGAAAGACCTCGATTGCCTCAGCTATTGCTGGCACGACCAAGTATGCTTTTCGCACTTTTAATGCAACCATTGACAGTAAAAAACGCCTACAAGAGATTGCTGAAGAGGCAAAATTTTCAGGTGGGCTTGTTCTATTACTAGATGAAATCCATCGGCTAGATAAAACCAAACAGGACTTTTTATTACCCTTACTTGAAAACGGTACTCTAACAATGATTGGGGCTACAACGGAAAATCCATTTTTCTCTGTCACACCAGCTATCCGTAGCCGAGTACAAATCTTTGAACTAGAGCCCTTAAGCAACCAAGATATTACAGAGGCCTTAAACCGTGCTATCTCAGACAAAGAAAATGGACTTAAAGGCACTATTGATTTTGCTCCAAAAGCGCTCGATTTTATCGCTACCGCCACTAATGGTGACCTACGTGCTGCCTACAATTCACTAGAATTAGCTGTTCTTTCCACCAAGGAAAGTGAGGGCCGTCGCTACATTGATTTGGATGCTGTTCAAAATAGCTTACAACGCTCTTTCATCAGTATGGATAAGTCAGGAGATAGTCACTACGATACCCTATCTGCCTTGCAAAAATCCATACGAGGTAGCGATGTCAATGCTAGTCTGCACTATGCCGCACGATTGATTGAGGCTGGGGATTTACCCAGTTTAGCACGCCGACTAATTGTCATCGCCTATGAAGACATTGGTTTAGCTAACCCCGAAGCTCAGATCCACACCGTCACTGCTATGGAGGCGGCACAAAAAATTGGCTTTCCTGAAGCACGAATCTTGATTGCTAATGTCGTGATTGACCTCGCTCTCTCTCCCAAATCAAACTCAGCCTATCTTGCCATAGATGCCGCACTGGCTGACCTCAGAAAGTCAGGTTATCTTGCTATCCCACGACATCTTAGGGACGGACACTATTCAGGTAGTGAGGAACTCGGCAATGCCAAAGACTACCTTTACCCACATCACTATCCTGAAAAATGGGTTAAACAAGACTACCTTCCTGACAAACTCAAACAAGCCAATTATTTTACCGCTAACGCAACAGGAAAATACGAACGTGCCCTTGGGCTCAACAAAGAGCGAATTGATAAACTCTCAAAATAGAAAACGATTGCAAAAAAATCATGTTTTTGACTTGAAAAATTTTTTGAATATGGTATCATAAAAGTACAGAAAAGAACTGCTGTGGTATACGAATTCACATCTATGTGTTGACCGACTATTTTTTGTATTTTTCGGGAAACGAAGACATCCAACAGCTCGCAAGCCGTCTCACACGGAAGCAGCTTCAGTTGGAGCGAGTTGCCCACCTGCTATGTACGTCGCGGGTTCAATACAAAACGTGAATCATCGGTACCAATACAGCTTTTTTTTATTTCAAAATAAGACTCTGAGGTTGGGAAACTCTCCCAACCTCTTTTTACATCGTAACGTTTTTAAGCAAGTAAAGCTTCTCAAAGCCTGTCTATCCATTCTATGCTATAATAGAAACATGACTAACAAGAATAAATTACTTTTAATTGATGGCTCATCTGTAGCCTTTCGTGCCTTTTTTGCCCTTTACAATCAAATTGATCGTTTTAAAAACAAGAGTGGGCTTCACACCAACGCTATTTACGGCTTCCATCTCATGTTGGATCACATGATGAAACGCATTGAGCCGACACATGTCCTTGTCGCATTTGATGCAGGAAAAACAACCTTCAGGACAGAAATGTTTGCAGACTATAAGGCTGGACGTGCCAAAACACCTAATGAATTTCGTGAGCAATTTCCCTACATTCGAGAAATGCTGACAGCTTTAGGTATCAAATATTATGACCTTGAAAATTACGAAGCTGACGATATCATTGGGACGCTAGACAAAATGGCTGAACGCACAACAACACCATTTGAAGTGACCATTGTCAGTGGGGATAAAGATTTAATCCAGCTGACTGATCAAAATACTGTTGTTGAAATTTCTAAAAAAGGAGTGGCAGAGTTTGAGGAGTTTACACCTGCTTATCTAATGGAAAAAATGGGTATTACCCCTAGCCAATTTATTGATTTAAAAGCTCTCATGGGAGATAAGTCAGATAATATCCCTGGTGTCACCAAGATTGGAGAAAAAACAGGGTTAAAATTGCTTCTAGAACATGGCAGTCTAGAAGGCATCTATGAAAATATTGAGCATATGAAGGCTTCTAAAATGAAGGAAAATTTGATCAATGATAAAGAACAAGCCTTTCTCTCAAAAACTCTTGCAACTATTGACACCAAAGCTCCTATCACCATCGGACTTGATGACATCATCTACCAAGGACCAAACCTTGAAGTGCTCTCTGCTTTTTATGATGAGATGGACTTCAAGCAATTAAAAGCTGGATTAGGAGGCGCTGGGCAAAAAGAAGTCGAGGTCTCCTATACAGAAGTGACCGAATTACAGCCTGAACACTTTAGCGAAAATCAATTTTTCCATTTTGAGATTTTTAACGATAATTACCACCTAGAAGATATTATTGGATTTGCTTGGGGAAATCAAGAAAATATTTATGTTTCCACCAATCGCCAACTACTGACGCACCCTCTTTTTAAGGCTGCCTTAGAAAAACCTGTTAAAACTTATGACTTTAAACGTAGCAAGGTTCTTCTCAGCCACTATGGCATCACCATGCCAACCAGCCTTTTTGATAGCCGTCTTGCTAAGTATCTTCTCTCAACCGTTGAAGACAATGCCATCTCTACTATTTCTAAGCTTTACGGACAAACCCCTCTGGCTGATGACATTGAAATTTATGGTAAAGGCGTTAAACGTGCTATTCCTGAAAAAGCTGAGCTTTTGAGCCATCTTGCCAAAAAATTACAAGTCTTGATTGAAACAGAAGAACCTATGCGACAAGAACTGGAACAAAACCATCAGCTAGAGCTCCTCTTTGACATGGAATTGCCACTCGCTAATGTCTTAGCAAAAATGGAAATCGCAGGAATCAAGGTTCAACGTGAAACCTTGCAAGCCATGCAGGTGGAAAACCAAGTTGTCATTGACAACCTCACTCAAGAAATCTATGACTTGGCTGGAGAAGAGTTTAACATCAATTCACCAAAACAACTAGGCACCATTCTTTTTGAAAAAATGGCTCTCCCTTTATCAGCCACTAAAAAAACTAAAACAGGCTACTCAACAGCCGTTGACGTCTTAGAACGTCTAGCCCCTGAAGCGCCTATTGTTGCTAAAATTTTAGACTATCGCCAGATTACCAAACTCCAGTCAACCTATATTATTGGCTTACAAGATTACATCTTAGAAGATGGTAAAATCCATACCCGATATGTGCAGGATTTAACCCAAACAGGAAGATTATCTTCCATTGATCCTAACTTACAAAATATTCCTGTTCGCCTAGAACAAGGACGCATGATTCGTAAAGCCTTTCTACCAAGTATGGAAGACAGTGTTTTATTAAGTTCAGACTATTCACAAATTGAGTTACGGGTGTTAGCTCACATCTCTCAAGATGAACACCTCATCGAAGCCTTCAAGCATGGGGCAGATATTCATACCTCAACTGCCATGCGTGTCTTTGGTATTGATAAGCCAGAAGAGGTCACCTCAAATGACCGTCGGAATGCCAAAGCCGTTAACTTTGGTGTAGTGTATGGTATTTCTGACTTTGGCTTAGCTAATAACCTAGGTATCACCAGAAAAGCAGCTAAGGACTACATCGAAACTTATTTTGAACGTTATCCTGGTATCAAAAATTACATGGAAACTGTCGTACGCGAAGCCAAAGACAAAGGTTATGTTGAGACGATCTTTAACCGACGCCGAGAATTGCCAGATATCAACTCCCGCAACTTTAACGTGCGTAGCTTTGCAGAGAGAACTGCTATCAACTCCCCCATCCAAGGGTCTGCTGCAGATATCTTAAAAATTGCGATGATTCAATTAGATCAAGAATTAGAAAAAGCTGGTTATCAAGCACGCATGCTCCTACAAGTACACGATGAAATCGTTCTTGAAGTCCCAAAACAGGAGTTAGAAGCTGTCCAAAAATTAGTCAAAGACACGATGGAATCTGCCATCTCACTATCTGTTCCTCTTATTGTTGACAGCAATAGTGGGGCCAACTGGTACGAAGCCAAATAAAATCATCATAAAAAAAGCTGGCATAGCATCCAACTTCTTAACCTTGAGTTAGTATCCCTTAAAACAAATGATAAGGGCTACTAACTCTTTTATTTTTTAGTATATTTTTTAACAGCAGGCATGACAATGGAACCCAGTTTATCAATCGTTTTCATCACCTGTTTAAAAGGCATTCCTCCAAAATCAATCTGAGCCATATAACGTTGATGACCAAAAGTCTCTGCTTGATAAAGTAGTTTTTCAATGACTTCTTGTGGACTTCCTAAGACCATGACATTAGTTAAATCAGAGCTTTGTGCAAAAGCCTCTTTCGCCCAACCTGTCCCATTGGCCTTACGCATCCCTTCATCAACATAAGGATAAAACTCCTTCATTACTTGCTGCGTCGTCTCTGCAACATAACATAATCCTGTCGTCGCTAAAGGGATTTGCTCTGGCTGATAACCTTCTTCTACAAGAGCTTCTCTATAAGCTTCAATAACATATTGATAATGCTTGATATGACCACCCAGCATGGCCAAAGCCATTGGAACTCCCTGTTGACCTGCCTTGATGGCACTTGGTTTTTGTCCTCCAACAGCACGCCAAATAGGAAGCTTTCCTTGAGCGGGACGGGGAAGAATTAAGGCATTGTCTAAAGAAGCACGATACTCTCCTTGCCAAGTGAGACGTTCTGTTGCATTAATCTGCAAAAGAAGATCAAATTTTTCTTCAAATAAAGCTTCATAATCCTTTGTATCATAGCCTAACAAATCAAACAAACCTGTACGAGAAGCTCGTCCAGCTATGATTTCAGCTCGTCCATGCGAAAGAAGATCTATGGTAGCAAAATTTTCATAAACACGAACAGGATCTGAAGTTGATAAGATAGTTGCAGCAGAGCCAATTTTAATGGTTTTAGTAGCTTGGGCAATAGCCCCTAAAATAACTGCATGGGCTTGCCCCACAAAATACTTCTGATGACTCTCCCCAATACTGAAAAAATCAAACCCTGCCTCTTCAGCCAACTGGGCTGCCGAGATAATCTGATCTAAGCGCTCTTGGGCTGAAATGCCTTTCCCACTAACACTATCTGGCATATGATCCCCTAAAGAATATAAACCAAACTCCAAGCCAGTTTTATCCTGTTGAATACGAAATGATTCCATTTTCTACCTCTTATAAATCACTAATTAGTGATAATATACCCTAAAAAAGACTAGCCGTCAAAAAATTAGCCCATTTGATTACAGAAAATGAAATCCCTTTCAAAATATGCTAAAATATGAGAAAAGGAGGTCTCCTATGACATATCATTTTATCAACCCTAGTCAACCCATCATTGATCATTATCTGAAAAATGCTCAAACCATTGCTATTGTCGGCCTATCTGATCGTACAGACACCGCTGCTTATCGTGTGGCTGCTTATTTAAAAGAAGTTGGTTACACCATTATTCCCATCAATCCTAAGTTAGCTGGATCTGAGATTTTAGAAGAAAAAGCTTACGCTAAACTACAAGATATTCCTGTCCATATTGACATCGTTGATGTTTTTAGGCGTAGTGAGTTTTTAGCTGATGTCGCACAAGATTTTTTAGAAACCGATGCAGATATCTTTTGGGCACAGCTAGGCTTAGAAAGCCAAGAAGCCGAAAACATCTTAACGAAAGCCAACCGTACTGCTATTGTCATGAATAAGTGCCTGAAAATTGAACATGCCAATCTAGCAAAAAGGGATGGGAATTAACTCAACCATTCAAAGAAGAGTTTATCTCCCAGCCCCCGTGCAGTTGTCGGTTAGATTTGAAGTATAAAACACGAACAAATCTACCAATCAATCACCTCTCTGAAATAGTTAGGCTAACCTTGATCAAGTAGTGCTGGGATTTTTACCCAGCCTTTCTTAATTCATGATAAAAAACAGCCTGTGTGGTAAGGTAATAAGGTAAAACATAAATGATAGCAAATCCAAAAGTAATCAAAACCAATAGATACCAGCCTAAAAAACTCAAATGAAGTTGGAAAAATTTAAACTTCTGCTTTCTCATCAAATCTTGACTCTCAGATAAGATCTTTGAGGCATTCTCATAGCTGCCATCTGATAAAGCATCTAATAAGACGTATTCTGCTTGAGAGTAGGCAAAACATTTTATCACGAACATCACTATTCCAAATAGTTGTAAACCCAGACCAACTAGCACCAAAGCGAGAGCTACCCAAGTTTGAAGTTGTGACCAAATGTCCTGAGAATAGATGACAATTTCACTCAGGGCAGGAATCCCAACAGTATTGATCATCATTCCCATTATGGTCAAAAACAACCAAGGTAGTAAGAAAATAAGGCGAACAATAGCCAACCAGATAACCTTAAAAATGATATGGTTATCAAAAATCATCACAGCATCTGCTAAAGTAAGACGCTCTTTTTTTCCTCTTAGACTATAGACCAAACTCATGATAACAGAAAGCGTTATTCCCATGTTTAAAAGATTAACCAAGATAGGAAATACCGTGTCTGACCAATCCCAGTCTAGCTGTGTCTGGATCTCTTGACGATAGCTAATACTAGAGCTAACAAAGATGAGTAAAATTGGTAGTAGAAAAAATGAGTATCTTCCTCTCAATTGTGCTAGATGGATCCTAGCGACTTGACGCATTTGTTTTAAGGACATAAAAACCTCCTAATGTCTATTATAACATAGGAGATGATAAGTCAACTTAATGACAAAGAGCTTTTTTTTTGATAAAATTGTAGGGCTAAAACGCTCAGAACTGTATTTTCTGACAGCAAAGGAGAAAAAATGACAACTGATTCGCCGATTAAATATCGTTTAATCAAAAAAGAAAAACACACTGGTGCACGTTTGGGTGAGATTATCACCCCACATGGCACTTTCCCAACCCCTATGTTTATGCCTGTTGGAACGCAAGCTACCGTTAAAACCCAAAGCCCTGAAGAGCTTAAAGAAATGGGCTCAGGGATTATCTTGGCAAATACCTACCACCTATGGTTACGCCCTGGAGATGAGTTGATTGCCCGTGCTGGTGGACTCCATAAATTTATGAACTGGGATCAGCCTATTCTAACGGATTCTGGTGGTTTTCAGGTTTATTCTTTAGCTGATACACGCAACATCAGTGAAGAAGGGGTAACCTTTAAAAACCACCTCAACGGTTCTAAGATGTTCTTATCACCAGAAAAAGCGATCTCTATCCAAAACAATCTAGGGTCTGATATCATGATGAGCTTTGATGAGTGTCCACAGTTTTACCAACCTTATGACTATGTCAAAAACTCTATCGAACGGACGAGTCGTTGGGCAGAGCGTGGGCTAAAAGCTCACCGTCGCCCACATGATCAAGGACTTTTTGGAATTGTTCAAGGGGCTGGTTTTGAAGACCTTCGTCGTCAATCTGCGCAAGATCTGGTTAGCATGGACTTTCCAGGTTACTCTATCGGAGGATTAGCTGTGGGAGAAACGCATGATGAGATGAATGCTGTTCTTGACTTTACAACCCCACTTTTACCTGAAAACAAACCCCGTTATCTTATGGGGGTTGGAGCGCCAGACAGCTTAATTGATGCGGTTATTCGTGGCGTTGACATGTTTGACTGCGTCTTACCAACTCGTATCGCTCGTAACGGAACGTGTATGACCAGCCAAGGACGACTCGTTGTTAAAAATGCCCAGTTTGCAGAAGACTTTACACCACTAGATCCAGAGTGTGACTGCTACACTTGTCAAAACTACACTAGAGCTTATATCCGCCACTTGCTCAAGGCAGATGAGACCTTCGGTATTCGCCTAACTAGCTATCATAACCTTTATTTCTTAGTTAATCTGATGAAAAAAGTCCGTCAAGCCATCATGGATGACAATCTGTTGGAATTCCGACAAGATTTCCTTGAAAAATATGGCTATAATCGCTCAAATCGCAATTTCTAACCTTGCTCTTAAGATTTTTTTAAGCTCATCCACTTATGATATTATATATTCGATAAATACCCAAAAAAAGAGGGAGTAGAAAAGATTCTTTTAGCCTGGTGAGTCTTTTCTTTCCCTCTATTTTTTTAAGAAATGATATAATGGAAATAAAAGGAGAAAGAGCATGCCAGAAAAAGACTATGCCACTAGGTGGCTAAAATCAACCTTAATTGATAAGGTTCACAACCGTCAACAACTCGAAATGATTTGGCATAGTCCATCTATTCGTTTAGAAATTGTTCCAACAACCTACCGCAGTCATTTTTTGGCCTTAAAACCTTTCCCAGACAAAATTTATATCTTTGAAATTGTTGACGGTACTATTTTTTATACAGTGGGCTACCAAACAACAGTAGCTGCCTTAACAGGAAAACAAGTACAGCTCAAAACACAGGAAATTCAGCAAATTGAACAAACACAGCAGTTCATTCAAGGTTTCCTCAATCATTCTATTTGGAAATTTTAAACCATTAAGATCTTCTACCATCTCTCAAAAGTAAGATTATCCATCAAGCTTTTAGGATAAGAGGCAGAATCTTGATGGTTTTTATTGTCTATTTACTTCAAACATACTATAATAAAATTCATACCATTCTATATTTAGAAAGCGTAGGAATTTCCTATGAATACTAACTTTTTTATTGCCTTTGCATTGACAGCTATTGCAGGTTTAAGTACTGGTATTGGTAGTCTTATTGCCTTTTTAGCCAAGGATACCAATAAAAAATTTCTATCTGTTAGCCTTGGTTTCTCCGCAGGAGTCATGATCTATGTCTCTCTTATTGAGATTTTTCCAACAGCTCAAGACATTCTCGTTAAAGAATTGGGCGAAAAAGGCGGAGCTTGGTTAAACGCCACAGCGTTTTTCCTAGGCATCTTTCTCATCGCTCTCATCGATAAACTTATCCCATCAGATGAAAATCCTCATGAAATCAAACATCTCAAGGAAGAAAAAAAAGATAGCCTCACAGAAGCTAAAGAACACATACAACGCCCTAAAAAACTAATGCGTATGGGCTTAATGACCGCTCTAGCAATTGGAATCCATAATTTTCCTGAAGGACTAGCTACCTTTATTTCTGCCATGCAAGATCCAAGCATTGCCATTCCTATTGTCGTCGCTATCGCCATTCATAATATCCCAGAGGGAATAGCTGTTTCTGTTCCTATCTATCAAGCAACTGGTTCAAAAAAAGTTGCCTTTACCTATTCTTTTTTGTCTGGCTTAGCAGAGCCAATTGGGGCTCTTGTCGGATGGTTTCTCCTCATGCCTATTATGAACGATGTCGTTTATGGCATGATTTTCTCAAGCGTAGCTGGGATCATGGTTTTCATCTCTCTAGACGAACTCCTTCCTGCCGCCCATGAGTACGGTGAGCATCATTTATCCATTTATGGACTGATTGCAGGTATGATCATCATGGCTATTAGCCTTCTTCTCTTTATTTAACTTATCCACAGGTGCTTTATGAAAATTCTAATTCCAACTGCAAAAGAAATGAAGACAGGAACTCCTGTTTCCGCCCAGCCTCTTTCCAAAGCCAGTCAAGCTGTCTTAAAGGCACTACAGGATTATGACGTTTCTGATTTGCAACAACTATATCATTTAAAAGAAACTGCTGCTCAAAAAGAGCTGGAACGTTGGCAAGCCATAGTCAAGGGAGCTGCCTTGACTTATCCCGCATTGGAGCTTTTTAATGGCCTAATGTATCGGCAAATTGCTTTTGAGCCGACTCCTGAAAATCTAGCATTTATCCACAGATCTATTTTTATCACCTCTTCCTTTTACGGCATCATCAATGCTCTTGAGCCTATCGCAGAACACCGACTAGACTTCCTTAATCCTCTTAAGGTAGATGGAAAAACTTTAAAACAATTTTGGCGAGGGAGCTTCGATGCCTTTGTTTCAGATACGGAACCTATCTTATCCCTTCTTTCTAGTGAGTTTGAAGAGGTTTTCTCTAGTCCTATCCGAAAAAAATTGATTCGCGTCAGCTTTTTTGAAGAAAAAAATGGTCAACTCAAAAAACACTCTACCATTTCAAAAAAAGCAAGAGGACAACTGATTACTCAGATCATTCAAAATAAGATTACAGAGCCCGAGCAATTAAAAACCTTAACCTTTTCTGGTTTTACCTATCAAGAAGATCAATCGGATGCACAACACCTTGTTTACATCAAATCAATCACATAAAAGACTGAAAAATAGAAATAGCTTAGAATCACATCATGAGAAATGTTGATTCTAAGCTATTTTTGATTGTTATAAGTAGTATTTTTGCTTAGCCTCTTCTATCACTAAGCAGAGTCAATCTCTTGTTTTTCAACATATAAAAGGCGCAAACCTAGACCAAGCCCGCATGTCAATAAACCTAGAATTAACCCAATCCAGTACGCATAAGGCCCAAGGTCCGTCCATCTATCCAGTAGCAAACCAAAAGGAATGCAAAGTGCCCAATAGCTAACAACACAAATCACAAAAGGAATACGCGTATCCTTATAACCTCGTAAAATGCCTTGTATAGGTGCTGATAGGGCATCTGATAGCTGAAATAATAAACTATACGTCAAAAATCGCGTTACCAAATGGATAAAGTCAGGATCTTTTCCATAAAGAGCTGCAATACCTGCACGATTAAAATATAAAAAAGTTAAGGTGCACACAACAAAAGCCAATCCAGCCAAAAGACCTAATCGCGTATAAGTACGAGCATGGTCATACCGCTTAGCTCCGACCTCAAAGGAAACCATAATAGCCAAAGCCATTGAATTAGATAGGGGAAAAGCATACATCAAACTGGCAAAATTGATAGCAGCTTGGTGAGCCGCTATCACTTCTGTTGAAAATTTCGACATAAAAATTGCGACAATCGCAAAAAAACCAACCTCTGCAAAACTCATCCCTCCAATTGGAAGCCCTAAACGTAAGGCTGAACGACAAGCTTGCCAGTCAAAAGACTCTTTTTCCTGCAGATCATAGCCTCTTAAGTCAGGATGGTACCTTAATACCAAGACCGTTACACCCAATAAAAACCAATAAGCTAGAGCTGTCCCTAAACCTGCTCCTGCTCCTCCTAACTTTGGAAAACCAAACTGACCATAGATAAATAAATAATTCAATCCAGCATTAAAAGGGACAATTAATAGCATCAAATACATGGAAAGACGCGTCAGCCCAAGAGCATCCATAAAGGAGCGACAAACGGTAAATAATAAAAAAGGAAGAATCCCTAAAGCAAGGTAAGTAAGATAAGTAAAAGCCACTTCTTCTACTAAAGATTCTAGACCTAGCAAGGATAAAAGAGGTTTTAAGAAAAGTCCTCCTAAAACAAGTGTGACAAGCGATAATCCTAAGGCAAGATAGATAAACTGATAGAAATCTTTCTTAATCTTTTCTTTTTTTCCACTTCCAAAGTCTTGTCCCACAATTGGAACAAGTGCTGAAGCAATACCTGTCAATAGCGTTAAAATCGGTGTCCAAATAGAGCCACCAATAGAAACACCTGCTAAGTGCGACGTCGCATAACGCCCTGTCATCATCGTATCAATAAAAGCTGTTGAATAATTAGCCAACTGATAGACTAAAATCGGTAAAAAAATCTTAAAAAATAAAACAAGTTTTTGCCTAATACTTTCTGTCGTGTACATCATTCTCCCTAAAAATAAAATTGGACACAACTACTGATACTCATGATCAGACGTTGTGTCAACATCTCAGTGGCAGTGGTGGATTGGGTTTAATAGTCCAGTGGACTTATTAAAGATTGGAGATAAGATTTCTCAATTTATATTTTTCACTTCAAACTTGATCTCTGCAACTATCTCCCAGACAGCTGAAATCAGCAAGATCGTTCTGCTTTCACCTAACCACTTAAAACTAGAACTGATTGATGAACTTGTTTTTGATGGGCTGAGTGCTTTCTCCTTCTCACTCTGATAAGATGATATTTTTTTTTCGATTATTATCTTATCAGAGAAAGAAAAGTGTTATTGCTCGCGTCTAGCAAGCTCAAAGCTCTCTTTCCCATCATTAAGCTTGTCCCAGATAACAACCTGTCCTGTCGCTAAAGAACGTTTAACATCAATAATTCGCTGATTAGATGAGCCTCTAAACTGGAGCATTAAATTGCGCTTCGTACGATCATAACGTCCATCTACTAAAATATCAATATAAGATAATAACTCTAGCTTATCGTCTGTTTCTAGCAACATCTCTTCCCAAGTATAGCCTGTCCAAGACCAAATATCCTTATTGGGTAATTCTGTCTTGATGCGCTTCACCAAGGGCAATAAAATTCCTGTATTTAAAAAAGGTTCTCCTCCTAAAAGGGTTAAGCCTTGAACATAAGGTTGAGCAAGATCGGTCATAATCTTCTCCTCCAACTCCATTGTATAAGGTTGCCCTGCTTTAAAGGACCACGTTGCAACATTATAACAGCCCTCACAGTGAAATAAACAACCACTCACATAAAGAGAGTTCCGCACCCCTTCACCATCAACAAAATTAAAAGCCTTGTAATCAATGATACGCCCTTGGCTCAGCTCCTCACTTTTCCACTCTTGTGGTTTTGGATTATTCATATCAACTCCTAGAGTCATCAGAGCTAGATTAAGTCCCATTACTTGCCTAGTTATGAAGATTTCTATCCATCTCTAAGCCTTAACCTAAACTCTCTTTGCTTCCTTTCATGGTTAGTGTTATCAGGCTAGAGCTCAATCCAATAACGTTCTGTTTGCTCACGGCAATCCTCTAGCTCACCCCCACAAGCCAAAATCGTACGACGACTGGCCTCATTTTGCTCATGGCAGGTCACTAACACACGCTTAATATTATTATTGGTTGCCTCTATTAAACCCAGTTGTAATTGCTTTTTGGCATATCCTTTTTTTCGCTCACTCGGACGAATAGAATATCCGATATGTCCACCTTTTTGCAATAAAAAATCATTTAACCGTAATCGTAAATGTAAAAACCCAAGCGGCTTACCCGTCTGATCAAAAGAAACGTACTGAATCGCAGGGACATAACCGTCAGGTAAATCTAATCCCATCTCATTTGAGAGATTCTGTTCTAACCATTCTTCATAGGCCAAATCCTTCGGATAATGGCCACCATCCATAGCAGAGCCATCTTGGTTGAACTCTGCAATCATCTCAAGGATGGCCTTTTTATCCTCCAAAGCTGGCCGTCTTAAACTGATGACTTTTTTACAGTTTTTTTCAAAAATTGTTCACGTAAACTAGCTACGCGATCTTTTTTATTATTTCCTCCCTTCGAGTACTTTTCATGATAGCGAGCTACCTGTGCTTTTCCTTTATCATCTAATTGATATTTTCCCATTATGATTTCTCTTTTCTATTTTTATTTATAAAAGGAGGCTGGATAAAAAGTCCAGCACTACTTCTCAACGTTCGTATTAACATCTTATTGCGGCAGTTGGGTCGTGGAGTGAAACAGTTTGGGGAACTGTTTTCCCCTAAGCCTATGAGGTAAAAAGGTTTGAGATAAAATGGGTCCACTCCTCATTCTTACAAACTAGAGCCGTTCATATGTTTCACACGCGCGGTGATTTCTTTATGACGGCCATTCACCATTGGACGCGCTTGCGGATTTCCTAGATAACCACAAGTCCGCTTCACCACATCAACTGTCTTAGGATCGCTGTTACCACAATTAGGACACTTAAATCCACGCTCTGTTGGTTCAAAATCCCCTTCAAAATCACAAGCATAACAGTGATCAATAGGCGTATTTGTTCCCAAGTATCCTACCCTATCATAAGCATAATCCCATACCGCTTCTAGAGCTTTTGGATTTTGTTGTAGCACAGGATACTCACAGTAATGAATAAAACCACCGCTTGCTCCCGCTTCTGGATAATCCTTCTCAAAGTCTAACTTTTCAAAAGGTGTTGGATTTTTTCTCACATCGTAATGGAAACTATTAGTGTAGTATTCCTTGTCTGTAATATCTTCAACCATTCCAAATTTCTCAGTATCTATCCGGCAAAAACGATCTGTTAAGCTCTCTGAGGGGGTTGAATAAACAGAGAAATGATAGCCATATTGGTCAGACCAATCCTCTGTCAATGCCTTCATTTTTTTAATAATGTCAAGAGTAAATGCCTTGGCTTCTGGCTTGTCCTCCCACTGCCCACCATAAAAGACGGTCGCAACTTCATAAAGACCAATGTAGCCTAATGACACCGTAGCACGACGATTTTTAAAAACCTGATCCACTTGATCTTCTTTTCTCAAACGCTTACCAAAAGCACCATATTGGTAGAGGATAGGCGCATTGCTTGGTGTCGCTTCTTTGACACGCTCTACACGATACACTAGGGCATCTTTTGCTATACCCATACGTTCTGAAAAAATCTCCCAAAATTTTTCCTTGTTTCCTGCAGATTCAAGTGCTATCCGTGGCAGATTAACCGTTACCACACCAAGATTCATCCGACCAGATGTGACATCCTGTCCTGTTTCATCCTTCCAACCTTGTAAGAAAGACCGACAGCCCATAGGCACCTTAAAAGAACCTGTTAATTCAACAATCTTATCATAAGACAGCATATCAGGATACATACGCTTAGTGGCACATTCTACTGCTAACTGCTTAATATCATAATTAGGAGAGCCAACCTCTAAGTTCAAGCCACGCTTTACGGTAAAAATCAACTTAGGAAAAATAGCCGTCCGATTTTCACTTCCTAAGCCCTTAATACGAATGGTTAAAATGGCCTTTTGAATTTCACGTTCAAACCAAGATGTCCCCAAGCCAAATCCTAAAGAGGTAAATGGCGTTTGTCCATTTGAGGTGAACAGAGTATTAATTTCATACTCCAAACTCTGCATGGCATCATAAATGTCTTTTTTAGTCTTTTCACGCGCATAGGTCTCATGCTTTTCTGGCATCACCCATTCTTTAGCGTCATTTAGGTGCTTATGGTAGTTCAACTCCGCATAAGGAGCCAACACTTCATCAATACGATCTGCTGAACAGCCACCATACTGGCTAGAGGCTACATTCGCAATAATCTGTGAGATTTGAGCGGTTGCCGTCTGAATAGATTTCGGACTCTCTACCTCTGCGTTACCAATTTTAAACCCATTGGCTAGCATTCCCTTAAAATCAATTAAGCAACAATTTGTCATAGGAGTATAAGGGCTATAGTCCAAATCATGATAGTGAATCTCACCTTTTTGATGTGCATTGGCCACATGAGCAGGCAACATCTTAAGACCTATAGATTTACCAACAATACCTGCGGTCAAATCACGCTGTGTATTAAAAACATCACTGTCCTTATTCGCGTTTTCATTAACCACCGCACTCTCTTTATTGATTAACTTACCGATGCTAAAATTAATATCCGTTGCTTGAGCTCGGTCAAAGTCACGTTGTGTACGGTAACGAATATATTCCTCTGCAAGATCATATTCATTAGCTTGTAGTAGTTCATGCTCCACAATATTTTGAATCTCATAGATATTTACATCTACTGTAAAGCGGTCAAAAATCTCAGCCAAGACAGCATTCGTGATACTCTCTAACTTAGCTTCCATGATTGGCGTTATGGGAGCAAGCTTTTGAGCTGCCTTAAGAAGGGCTTGATAGATTTTATCTCCATCCAGTCCCACCTTACGCCCATCACGTTTGATGACCACCATATCAAAACGATTTATAACATCATGTTCACTAAGTACTGGCATTATTTCTCCTCCTTTAACAACGTTTTTATTATATCATAACAAAGAAAAAAATCAATATCTTGTGGTTTTTCGAATAAATACCCACAAGATATTGATTTACTTGAGTTTATAGACAACAAATCCCTCAACCTGATCAAGAGAAATTTTTTCATAATTTTTTTCTAAATTTTGTTTAACAGCATCTGATAATGCCATTTTTTTATTTTGAATCACATAAGTGGCTTTGTCAGATAACAGATTGTCTTCTAATTCCTTTTGATAGGATGACTGACGTGCTGCCAAAAAAGGTAGGGGGTAAAGACTACTTGAGCTAGTTTGACTCTTTATATAAACCGTTGCTTGCGAGTCCCATACATATATTGTATCATTTTTACCGACCTCTTTTTTTAGATAAGTTGCGATAAGATCACGCTCTGTTGACATCCGATAAGATGAAGCATAAGACACAACAGGAGCAGCCATAGCATAAATCACCATAACAACTGGCAAATAATAAAAAGATTTAAAAATAAAAGTAAAAAAGCTTCTTGACGTTTTAGTCACACGATGACTACGTCTTTGTTTCTTATTAACCACCTCATAAGCCTCATTAAGATAAGGGGCTGATAGAACAAGACCAAAAGGTAAAAATAAAATTAACTGAGATAAGTCATAAGTTCGAGAAAAAATAGCATAAATTAGATAAAATACAGCACTACATAATATAATGTAGCAGAACCACTTGTCTTCCTTGAAAGACTTTAAAGAAATTAAGGATTTAAGTCCCCCAAAAATCAAGCCTGAAGAAAATACAATCAACACTTGCAAAGCAATGGTGATCAGCCAATTACCATCAGATAAGGCTGGTTGAATAAAATTATTCCACCCTGTTTGCGCTAAATAAGCTGAGACAGACTGCATATTCAATACAAAGTAGCCTGCAATATAAAAGACAAATAAGTTTCCAAATAAAACACATAACAATTGATAAAACCCTCTCGCCATATGTTTGTTTCTTAAATTATAAATACCAATAAAGATAACCGACAACAGCCAAAAAATTAAGGATCTTGGCTCAATTAAAATAGCAATAGCCCCCGTCAAGCCATAAATAATAAAGGTTTCATCTGGGATTTCTTGTTTAAAATAACGCAACAAAAACCAAGTAGAAATCAAAATGAAAGGAAGAGCTAACTGACTGGCATAAAGCCCCCCGAAGCCAAAAGTCGCTAAAAGCACATAGAAAAAACTGGTTAAGGCTATCGTTGCACTATCTCTAAGTGTCAAATAAGACATTAGCTTATAAATGTAAATTCCCGAAATATAATGTGCCAGAAAATATATAGGAATTGTTAAAAGAAGTGTTCCTCCTAAGTAAGATAGAGCCAATAAAGCATAATAAATAATCCCTGAGCTTGCATAAATCTCACTGTAGGGATAGGTACCCTGACTCATCATAAAACCAATATAAAGATTTTCTGATTGCTGAGTACTTGCCAAACCGCTAAAAATGGGAAGAGCAATACTAATAACACTTACCAATAAGCTCATCAAAGCAATATAAAACTTATGCTGAGACGGGACTTTGATTTTAGTTTTGGGAGCCTCTTCCATAGAAAGAGCTACTTTCTCCTGTCTCCCACTACGTTGCGTACGACTATATTCTGAACTTGTTGTTGGAATTTGCTGTTTTTCTTGATCCACAACAGACCTCTCCTTATCTTTCATATCTCTTCCAGTATATCAGAAATTAGTGTTTAGTCAATTTCTCACAAAGATAAAGATAATACAAAATATCTTTAAAACGATGCAAATACTGTCGTGAATAATTTTTTAAAAATATTCGTTCTTTCTCGTTTAATGTTAAAAATTTTTTCTTCATACTAATTTATTCGAAAAAAGATATGTTATTTGACAAAAAAGACTGGTTGCCCAGTCTTTTTACTAATCCTCGTCTACAAAACTATTGAAGACTTCCTCAATCATATCCCACTCCGCATCTGAATCTTCAGGAATAGGTTGAAGATCTCCTTCTGTACCATCTTCATTTTCTGTATAAGAGTAAGCTTGGATCTCAATTTCACCATTAGCATCTTCTTCTGCACCTGCTGGTACTAAAAGAACATAGTTTTTACCAAATTCTTCTCGACCATCAATTGTCAATAAAATTTCAAACAAGGTTTCATTTCCTTGCTCATCCACTAACGTAATAACTTCATGTTCATGATCATGATTATGTGACATTATTTTCTCCTTTAAAACATACGATCTAGATAATTTTGTAGAATCAGTTGGGCAGCAAGCTTATCAATAACTTTTTTACGCTTTCCACGGCTAACATCCGCCTGCTCTACCAACATACGCTCTGCTTGCACAGTTGTTAGGCGCTCATCTTGGTAATCTACAGGAAGTTGAAAAAGTTCCTTAATTTTCTCACCATAGGCTTGGCTCGCTTCAACACGAGGACCGCTGGTGTTATTCATATTTTTGGGTAAGCCAATCACAAACTTATCAACACGATACTCTTTTACCAGCTCTGATAACCGTTCAAAACCAAATTCTTCCGTTTCTTCATTAATTTTGATGATTTCAAGACCCTGTGCTGTAAATCCCAAGGGATCACTAATCGCTACCCCAACTGTTTTAGAACCAACATCTAATCCCATTACTCGCATTATAAATCGATTCCATTTCCTTTTAAATAATAACGAACAAGCTCTTCAACAATCTCATCGCGTTCATGTTTTCTGATTTGATTTCTGGCATCATTGTAACGAGGGACATAAGCTGGATCTCCGCTCAAAACATAGCCTACAATTTGATTAATTGGGTTATATCCTTTTTCATCCAAGGAACGATAGACGTGCGTCAAAGTCTCACTAATTTCTTTTTTATTCACATCATCTAGATTGAAGCGGACGGTTTCATCTGTAAAGCCCATCTCTACACCCTCTTTCCAATATATAGTCCAATTCATTATATCTTATTTTTAAGGAATAAACAAGAACCAGATACAGAAGGTAAGATTAGAATAACTCAAAAAACTTAAACAAACCTAATCTCATCAAAAATAAAAGGGCCACTAGCCCTTTTATTTGATTCCATTATAGTGCGGCACGCAATAGTGCTTCTGAATTTTCAACATTACGCACAGAGCGTGGTAAGAAGGCGCGAATATCATCCTCTTTATAGCCAACTTGCAAGCGCTTTTCATCAATCAAGATCGGCGTTTTTAAAATACGAGGGTTCTGAATGATCACATCAATCACCTCACTCACACTAAGCTCCTCAATGTCAAATTTTAAAGCTTTAGCATAGCGATTTTTTGAAGATACGATACTTTCTACACCATTTTCTGTTTTTGATAAAATGTTAAATAATTCTTCTTTTGTTAGAGGGTCTTTTGCTAAATTTTGTTCTTTATAAGGTAATTGGTGAGCATTAAGCCATGTTTTAGCTTTTTTGCAGCTCGTACAACTTGAAATTGTATAAATCTTAATCATGTCAATTCTCTCTTTCCTTACATGATACTATTATCATACCACAGGCCCTCCTTGAATAAAATCCGTCTTAGGACCTATTTTTATTCCTCGATTTCAATAGCATCATCCAACTCTAGAACGACATCTTCCTGCTCAAGAACTTCTTCTGTAACTTCTTCTTTAACAGACACTACTGGCTCATCTGATGCCTCAATCAAGCCAAAATGCACGCGCACTTTACGATCAATTTCTTCTAGAATTTCAGGATGATCCAACAAGTACTTCTTAGCATTTTCAGAACCTTGACCAATCTTAGCATCGTTATAAGAATACCATGCACCAGCTTTTTTAATAATTCCTAAGTCACTGGCAATCTTCACCAACTCTCCTGCTGCTGAGATACCCTCACCATACATGATTTCAACTAAAGCTTCCTTAAAAGGAGGTGCTACCTTGTTTTTGACTACCTTAATTTTTGTCTCACGCCCAATGACACTACCTTTTTGATCGCCTGTCCCCTCAACTTTATTTGAAGTACTACGAACATCTAAACGCACAGAAGCATAAAACTTAAGAGCACGCCCACCAGGAGTTGTTTCAGGGTTTCCAAACATAACACCAACTTTTTCACGCAACTGGTTAATAAAGATGGCAATTGTTTTGGTTTTGTTAATGGAAGCAGATAACTTACGCATCGCTTGGCTCATCATACGCGCTTGAAGTCCCACATGACTATCGCCGATATCCCCATCAATCTCCGCACGAGGAACAAGAGCTGCCACCGAGTCAATAACTACCAAATCAACCGCACCTGAATCAATTAACTTCCCTGCAATTTCAAGCCCCTGCTCACCAGAGTCTGGTTGTGATAGGAGTAATTCATCGATATTGACTCCTAAAGCTTGAGCATACAAAGGATCTAAAGCATGTTCTGCATCAATAAAGGCTGCAATACCACCTTCTTTTTGAGCTTGAGCTACAGCGTGAAGAGCAACCGTTGTTTTACCTGAACTCTCCGGACCGTAAATCTCAATAATACGACCTTTAGGATAACCACCTGCACCAAGAGCAATATCTAACGCTAGACTACCTGAGCTCATGACTTGAACTTTTTGCTCCGCACGCTCGCCTAGTCGCATCACTGCCCCCTTACCAAAATCCTTTTCAATGGTTTTTAGGGCATCATCTAAGGCCTTTTTACGCTCATCACCAAATTTTTTTGTAATTTCATCTAATTTTTTACCAGATTTTTTAGCCATTTTTTCTCCTTTATTTAAATCTAGAGACACATCTTTTTTATTATACTAAACTTTAGCTTTTTAATAAAGTCTGACGGACTAAATTTAAAGCATGTAGCACTGCTACTCTTCGAATCGTAGAACGACTTCTTCCTCCTAAAGATAGCTGTAAAATCTCTGTCCCATTTACGCTCGCCAAAGCAATAAAGACAGTTCCTACTGCTTGACCTTCTAATTCCTCTGGACCAGCAACACCTGTTAAGGAAATCGCAAAATCTGCACCTATCTTTTCTCTTGCTCCTTCAGCCATTGCTTGTGCTGTAAAGGAACTCACCACTCCATGCTCTGCTAGGTCTTCCATATTAATCCCTAACATTTTTGATTTTTCCTCCATACTGTAGGTAACAAAACCACCCGAAAAAATCTGAGATGCCCCTGAAATATCGGCAAGACTGGCTTGAAATAAGCCAGCGGTTAGACTTTCAGCTGCCGTAATGGTCTTATTGTTAGCTTTCAAAAGATTAACCACCACTTCTGATAGACTTGTATCATCACCATAAGCATAAAATAGTTGAGAAAGTGGTTCTCGTTCTAAGATTTTTGATTCAAACTGATCTAGTTTAAGAGTAGCCTCTCTTTGACTTTTTGCCTTAGTGGATAAGCGCAAAGTCACCTCACCAGTTTTTGCATAAGGCGCTAAAGTAGGATCAGTCTGTGTTTGAATCAAATCATCTAATAAAGTGACCAACTGACTCTCACCCATCCCAAAAAAGCGTAAAACACGCGAATAAAGTTTTTTACCACTGTCCAAAAGTGGCAATAGCTCCTCTCTCACCATCGGTTTTAACTCCCCTGGAGGCCCAGGGAGGACAACATAAGTCGTACCATCAACTGTAATGAGTCCACCTACTGCAAGTCCTGTGCGATTTTGTAAAGCAGTTGATCCTTCAATAATCTGAGCTTGACGTTCATTATTTGGTGTTCGACTGCTAGATGGCCGATGTGAGAAAAACTCATCTAGGCGCTGTTTAGCAGATAAATCAGTAACCAATTCACGATCTAAAAATTGCGCTAGGGTTTGTTTGGTCAAATCGTCTTCTGTTGGCCCTAAACCACCACATAGAATGATCAAATCACTCCGTTTTTTTGCAATGTCTAAAATCGATAAAAGACGCTCCGCATTATCCCCAACTACTGTTTGAAAATAAACATCGATACCAATCTGCGCCATCTGCTCAGATAAAAATTGAGCATTGGTATTAACAATCTGCCCTGTTAAAATCTCTGTCCCTACCGCTATCAATTCTGCCTTCATCTTTGCCTCCTAACTATTTATTCGATAATGATGGTCTTACTGTCATACTTTTTTTAATTTGTTAACAAAGAAACCAGAGTAGCGTCAAAACTGAGTACTCTGGTGTCTTATCTTTTCATCTACTTGACTAACATTTTCAAGCCAGATTTAATATAGTTTTCAGCGGTGTCAGTTGTCCCTTCAAAAAAGGCACGTATTTTTTTCAATTCACTAGCTTTATATCCCAGAACCAAAAGGGCTTCCATTGCTTCTTCTAATTCTGGATTACCAGTAGCCTTTTGATGAGATTTTTTCTGCTCAGGAGCTGTTTCGACAAATTTTCCTGCTAAATCTAAAACCATCTGTTGAGCTGTTTTTTTTCCAATTTTTGGAAACTTTGTTAAGTATTTAATATCGCCACTATCAATCGCAGCAACCAAGCCTTCGTTATCATCAGCTGCAATAATGGCCAAAGCTGATGTTGGACCAATTCCTGTAACAGAAATTAAATTTAAAAAAACTGATTTTTCATGCTCATCATGAAAACCATATAACAACTGGGCATCCTCACGCACCACATGATGTAAAAAAATGCGAACTTCTTGATTAACTAAATCAGAAAAACTATAAGGATTGGCAACATGTATGATATAGCCCAAACCCGCTGTTTCTACCACAATATACTTAGCAGTAATTCGTGTCACTACCCCTGTAATATAATCGTACATCTCTTTTCCTTCTATTCATATTTTCCCATTTCACGTAAACTTTGGTGGTTTTCTTGAATACGTCTAAACATTTTTTCCATATCTGATGTCGTAAAATGAACTAGAACTGGTCGTCCATGAGGACAATTATAAGGATTTTGGCACTCAGATAATTGAGTCAGTAAATCTCTTGCAGAGTAGTCATCTAGCTTATGATTAGCTTTAATACTACGCTTACAAGACATCATAATGGCCAACTCTGACCTGTAATCCTTAATGGAGACCTGATTGGTTAATAGCAACATGTCACACATCTCATAAACCCCTGACTCAATCTCTTCTTCTTTAAACCAAATAGGATGCTCACGCAAAATAAAAGTATTTGGACCATAATCTTCTAAGTAAACCCCTACTTGATTTAAGAGAGACATCTTATCCTTTAGACGCAAAAAATCATCCTTAGGGAACTCAAATAAATAAGGGACTAACAGTTGTTGCGAAGAATTGTCAACCTGACCAATTTTTTCCCGATAATATTCATATTTCACTCGTTCCTGGGCAGCATGTTGATCGATAATGTATAGACCTTCTTTACCTTGCGCAAACAAATAAGTACCGTGCATTTGACCAAAGTAATCTAGTTCAGGAAATGTGGAGCTGACCTCATTTTCAAGTCTTTCTACAGCCTTGTCAATCTGATTTTTACTCGATTTCACTGACCAATCAAAATCTGGATGTTCTGAAAATGTGCTATCTTCTCCAAATTCTCTTCTGTTAGCCATCTTAACAGAAGAACTAACAGCATCTGTTCTGTCAACTTCTTTGTCAACATCCTTGTCAACATTGTCAAATCCCTTGACAGTATTTTCTGCTACTTGAGCTTCATCAAGGAAAAAATCTTGCTTAACAGCATCATATCTCAATGGACTACTTTTTAAATTGAGAGTCGTTTGAACCGGTTTTGAGAGAGAACGTGTACTTGATTTTGCTAAGTTTTCAAGAGCATCTGGAATCAAATCTTGTTGACGCAAACTTTCCATGATAGCTGTTTTAATTAAATGCATCAGCTCGGCTTCTTTTGAAATACGAACTTCTTGTTTAGTTGGATGAACATTAACATCAGCAAGATAAGGATCAACCTGAATATCAATGACAGCAATAGGAAAACGTCCAACCATTAGTTTGGAACCATATCCTTCTAAAATCGCTCGGTTGATCAAAAAATTTTTAATATAACGCCCATTGATCAGCAACGTTATATAGTTGCGGTTTGCTCTAGTCAGCTCTGGCAAACTGATATAGCCTGAAATTTCAAAATCCAAATCACTGGTACTAATTTCCACCATCTTACGAGCAGTGTTCAAGCCATAAATTCCTGAAATAGCTTGACGTAAATCACCTGTTCCGGTTGTCTTTAGCAATTCACGACCATCATTAATCAATGTAAAAGCAATTTCTGGGTGTCCTAAACTTAAGCGGTTGACCACATCAATAATATGAGCTTGCTCTGCTTGTAAACTCTTCATGTACTTCAAGCGTGCTGGCGTGTTAAAAAAGAGATTTTCGACCTTTATTTTTGTTCCAATGGGTGTTGTGACAGGCTCTTGTTTTTCAACTTTGCCTCCATTGGCCACAAGTAAGGTACCACTTGGGTCTGCCTGACTAGCCGTTTTAATCGTTAATTTACTAATAGACGCAATAGATGGTAGGGCTTCACCACGAAATCCTAAGGTTCTAATCCGAAACAGATCTGCTTGATTTTTAATCTTACTCGTTGCATGCCTTCTTAAACTAAGAGCAACGTCAGACTGACGCATTCCTTCTCCATTGTCTGTGATTTGAATCGACTTGAGTCCTGCTTCCTCTATCTCTATTGTGATTTGACGGCTGCCTGCATCAATAGCATTTTCTACCAGTTCCTTGACCACACTAGCAGGACGTTCAATCACCTCACCTGCTGCAATTTGGTTGGCTAAAATCTCTGGCAATTCGATAATTTTTGACATGGCTTCCCTTTCTAAAGCAGTTTTTTCAATTCGTATAAGGTTGACATAGCTTCCATAGGGGTAAGGTTTAAGACATCAACCTTCTGTAATTGATCTAATACAGGATGTGAAGCTTCTTGAAAAAGGCTGAGCTGCGTACTAACGGATTCCGTAGTAACAATAGATGGATTCACCTGAGCAACTATCTGAGCCGAGTGTTCTTCTAAATCTTTTAAAATGGTATCTGCACGATTCAGTAAATTTCTCGGTAAACCTGCAATCTTAGCCACATGAATACCGTAAGATTTATCAGCAGGACCTTCAGCAATTTTGTGCAAGAACGTCACTTCTCCATCTTTTTCTAAAATAGAGACATGAACATTGACTAATTGTGTCAATGTTTTTGACAAGGTTGTCAACTCATGGTAATGGGTAGCAAACATGGTCTTTGCCCCAACATGCTCATGAATATACTCAATAATGGACTGAGCAAGTGCCATACCATCATAAGTAGCCGTTCCACGACCCAACTCATCAAATAAAATCAAGGAGTGTGGACTAGCTAATTGAATCGCTTGATTAGCCTCCATCATCTCAACCATAAAAGTCGATTGTCCAGAAATCAAATCATCTGCTGCCCCAATACGTGTGAAAATAGCATCAAAAATTGGAAAATTGACATAATCTGCTGCAACAAATGCTCCCATTTGAGCCATAATCACTGTCAAGGCAAGTTGACGCATATAAGTCGATTTCCCACTCATATTAGGTCCTGTAATTAACTGAATCATAGTATCAGTATCAAAAGTAATGGTGTTTGGAATATACTCTTGTACTCCCATCACTTTTTCGACAACAGCATGACGACCATTTTCAATCGAAATCATTTGGTCAGTATTAAATAGCGGTCGAATATAGTGATTATTTTCAGCCACAACTGCTAATGATTGCAAGACATCAATAGTTGCCAGTAGGCGGGCTAATTTTTGAAGACGCTGAATGTATTTTTCAACCTGAGTCCGAATAGACATAAAGATATCATACTCAAGATTAGCCGACTCTTCACGTGCTTCTAACATATCCCCTTCAATCTTTGCCAATTCAACTGTACCATAACGCTCTGAGTTTTTTAGGGTTGCTTTTCGAAAGAAATGCTCTGGGACCAAATCAAGATTAGAGTTGGTTACATGGAAATAGTAGCCATCTTTTTTATTGTAGTCAATTTTTAGATTAGAAATACCACTAGCTTCACGCTCTTTAGCTTCTATCTCAGCTATCCATCCCGTCCCTTCTTTCATCACACGGCGATAGCCATCTAGTTTTTCATCAAACCCTGTTTTGATAATATCACCTTCTAAAATCGTCATAGGAGCTTCTGGATTAATAGCTGAGCTAATCAAGTGTTCCAACTCTGGTAAGGGATCTAGTTGTGTAACCAACTGTTCTAAAGCAGGACTATCAAACGTTTCTAAGATAGACTTAATCATAGGAACATTGGACAAGGTTTTTCCAAGTTGAAGGAGATCCTTAGGATTAGCTTTTCCAAAAGAAACTCGACTAGCCAAACGCTCAATATCGTAGATTCCTTTTAAGCTTTCTGTTAAATCATGGCGCTCAAAGAAATGATCCAAGAAAGCTTGAATCACCTCTTGACGATTTAAAATTTTAGTTTGATTCACCAAGGGACGATCAATCCAGCTACGCAATAAACGAGTCCCCATAGCCGTCTTGGTCTCATCTAGTAGCCAGTACAAACTACCATGTTTCTTTCCTGTCCGAGCATTTTCTAATAAGTCTAAACTTTTTTTCGTGGCATAAGTCATCTGCAAAAAGTCCTTAATTTCGTAATGTAAAGCTTTTTGGAGATGGCTAAGTTCTCTTAGTTGCGTGGTTTTAACATAAGCAAGTAACTTACCTGCGCTACTTTTTTCAAGAGGTGTCAAGGAGTTGTCAATAAGGTGTAAATCTTCTATAGCCTCCAAACTCTCAGATAATAACAAGTTTAGTTGTTTGGTTAAAAGGTGCTTTTCTTGTTCAGGTGGCTGATACCCCAAAACAACTTCTTTTGCCTTAAGGTTTAAAATTTCTGATGTGGCTGTATCAAAATCTGATAAAGTAGTTGTATGAAACTCCCCTGTTGATACATCCATATAAGCAAGGCCATAAGAAAGACCATCTGTATCAAGAGAGACTAAAAAATTATTACTAGCATCCTGACCACTGGAATCAATAGCTGTCCCTGGGGTAATGACCTGAACAACTTCTCTTTTGACTACACCAATAGCTTTTTTGGGATCCTCCATCTGCTCGGCAATCGCCACCTTATATCCCAACTCGACTAAGATGTCAATATATTGTTGCGCTGCATGAAAAGGCATGCCTGCCATTGGAATAGGATGATCTGCATTTTTATTACGACTCGTCAAGGTCAGCTCTAAAATTTGAGCAGCTTTTGTCGCGTCCTCATAAAACAACTCATAAAAGTCCCCCATACGAAATAGCAAAAAAGCATCTGGATATTCTTTTTTAATATCCAGATACTGCTGCATGCCTGGGGAGAGTTTTTCTTTTGTCATGATGTCAACTCCTCATTTATTTTATCTTCAATAGATTTTGTCACATACTGTAAAAGATCACTAGTGTCTTGTAACTTTACACGATAAGCTTGAACAAGGGGATTTTGATTAAGCTCAGCCTCCAAAAGAATAGCAGCCTCACTACTGCTTTCATAAGCTTGAGATTTCTCTAACTTTTGGTATAAAACTGCTTCTTGCTGATAAGCTTTCATCTTTACAGTTTGTTCTTGTAATTGTGGTAATGATTTGACTTCTTTTTCTAGGGCTTGATAAGAAATCACATTAGGATGCTGAGCTAGAAGACTAGCTAGATGATCTAACTGTTTTTGAAAAGGCATCATAGTGATAACTCAATATCACTTTCTAAATTTTTTGCCATCGCTTCATCTCGACAGATCACAATCAATGTATCCGCGCCAGCAATTGTCCCTAAGATCCCCTCCTCGTTCTCAGCATCAATAATATTAGCTAAAACGTCAGCTTCTCCTAAATTAGTATGGATGACCAACATAAAACTTGCACGCGCAACCTTTAAGATAAACGGTGATATAGCCTCTAAAAAACTGCTATCTGTTAGATTTGATAGACTATAATACAATCGACCTTCACCGTCCCGTAATTTTAATAACCCAATTTCTCTCAAGTCACGAGACAAAGTAGCTTGTGTTACAGAAATGCCCTCTTCCTCTAAAAGAGCCTTAATCTCTTCTTGTGTTCCCACACGGCCTTTCTGGATAATCCGTTTGATTCTATTTTGACGTTCTTGTTTGTTCATGATATCCTCAATCTTGTATAAATATGCTAACTGATTATATCAAAAATTCCTTATTTTTTCGACACTTAAAGCAGGAGACTTCCTAGAAATCTTCTATTTTTAGTCATCAATTGAGTGATTTTATGTTAAAATAGAATGACTGATTAACAAAGGAGTACCTTTATGAATAACAAAGAATTGATTGCTTTAGAAATCAATAAAGTTGTCCCTGACTTGGACAAAGAAACAATTTCCAACTTACTTGAAACACCTAAAAATTCTGACATGGGAGATGTGGCCTTTCCTGCCTTTAGCCTCGCTAAAATTCTTAGAAAAGCCCCTCAAATGATTGCATCAGAGATTGCAGAAAAAATCGATGCTTCAGCCTTTGAAAAAGTAGAGGCAGTTGGACCTTACATCAATTTTTTCCTCGATAAAAAGGCTATTTCTGCAAAAGTGTTGAAAGAAGTCATCCGCAATAAAGAGCATTACGCTGATCAAAGTATCGGGCAAGGAAAAAATGTTGCCATTGACATGTCCAGCCCAAACATTGCCAAACCTTTTTCTATTGGACATCTTCGCTCAACTGTTATCGGAGACAGCTTATCCAATATCTTTAAAAAATTAGGCTATCATACGGTCCGCATTAACCACCTTGGTGACTGGGGTAAACAGTTTGGTATGCTAATTGTTGCTTACAAAAAATGGGGAGATCAAAAATCTGTTGAGGAAAACCCTATCAGTGAACTCTTAAAACTCTATGTTCGTATCAATGAGGAAGCTAAAGAACATCCTGAATTAGATGACGAAGCACGTGACTGGTTCCGTAAGTTAGAAAATGGTGATGAAGAAGCACTTAACTTGTGGCAATGGTTCCGCGATGAAAGTCTAGTAGAGTTTAACCGCCTTTATAAAGAGCTTGATGTTGAATTTGATAGCTACAACGGTGAAGCCTTTTATAATGACAAGATGGATGAAATCGTTGAACTGCTTGAAGAAAAAGGTCTTCTTGAAGAATCAGAAGGTGCTCAAGTTGTCAACCTTGAAAAATACGGTATTGAACACCCCGCTCTTATCAAAAAATCTGACGGTGCCACTCTTTATATCACACGCGATCTCGCTGCTGCCCTTTATCGCAAACGCCAATATGACTTTGCTAAGGCCATTTATGTGGTAGGGCAAGAACAGTCAGCCCATTTCAAACAACTTAAAGCTGTCCTTAAGGAAATGGACTATGACTGGAGTGAGGATATTACTCACGTTGCCTTTGGTCTAGTCACTAAAGAAGGTAAAAAACTTTCTACACGTAAAGGGAACGTTATCCTACTTGAACCAACTATTGCCGAAGCAGTTAGTCGTGCTAAAGCTCAAATTGAGAGCAAAAACCCTGACTTGCCAAACAAAGATGCCGTAGCTCATGCTGTGGGAGTTGGTGCCATCAAGTTCTACGACCTAAAAACAGACCGCACCAATGGTTATGACTTTGACCTAGAAGCTATGGTTTCCTTTGAAGGAGAAACTGGACCTTATGTGCAATATGCTCACGCACGCATCCAATCCATCTTGCGTAAGGCTGACTTCACACCAGATGAAACAACACCTTATAGCTTGTCTGATACAGAAAGCTGGGAAATTATCAAATTGATCCAAGACTTCCCACGTATTATTGTCCGCAGTGCCGATAACTTTGAGCCATCTATCATCGCTAAATTTGCGATTAACCTTGCACAAAGCTTTAACAAGTACTATGCGCACACTCGTATTCTAGATGACAGTCCAGAACGTGATAGTCGCTTAGCACTTTCTTATGCCACAGCAACAGTCTTAAAAGAAGCCCTTGCTCTTCTTGGAGTAGAAGCACCAAACGAAATGTAAACAAAATCCCATTTGGTAAATACCAAATGGGATTTTCTTAATTCAGATTCTTTTTCCTTCGAATCGTAAAATCGGAACTAACGACCTCATCTACATCTAAAATAGAGATAAAGGCATCTGGATCCATATCTAATAAAAT
Organism: Streptococcus sp. SGI.013; assembly: GCF_050315295.1. Lineage (NCBI taxonomy): Bacteria > Bacillati > Bacillota > Bacilli > Lactobacillales > Streptococcaceae > Streptococcus > Streptococcus sp. SGI.013. The sequence continues at coordinate 13,814 of NZ_JBNPOS010000008.1, read as the reverse complement.
CGCCTTAACATCTCTTACTTCGCTAGGGTTTAACACCACATAGAGTACCTGATAAGAAGTTCCTGAGTAAGCACCTTGTCCCTGTAAAAAGGTTACTCCTCTATTGATCTCATTTAAAATTCGTTTTGCTACCAAATCTGATTGTTTCGTAATAATAATCATTCCTCGAACACGATAACCACCATTTTGAACAACAGTTACTACTTGACTAAAGACAAAACTGGCAATTAAGGTATAAAGCATATGTTGTAAATCAATATAAGTTAGAGAAGCTAATAAAACCAGCAGATCTATAGTTAAAAGTGTCTGTCCCAATTTGAAGCCGAATTTTTCCTCTAAGACACGCCCGATAATATCTGTTCCGCCTGTTGTGGCACCATATCGAAAAACAAGACCACTTCCTACACCTGCAAAAAGCCCAGCGACCACAGCCACCAACATCATATCATTCTTTAAGGGAATTTCAATTGGAACACGTTGCCATAGCCAGATAAAAATAGACATGGTGAGAGTGCCGTAAATGGTTAAAACTAATGATTTTTTTCCAAAGACACGTGCCCCTAAGACAAATAACGGTAAGTTTAAGAGTAAGGAAGAATAGGCAGGATTAAGACCTGTTAAAAAATTGATGATAAGAGTAACTCCTGCGATGCCCCCTTCAGCTAAATGATAAGCCATATTAAACTTGACAAAACCAAAAGTGTATATTGCAACCCCAAAAGTAATCATTAGCAGATTCTTAAAGGTTAATCGTTTATCTTCTTTCATCACGTATCCCCCTTACCACAAAAAGGAAATCGGGATCAATCATCATCTCCCAATTTCCTCCTTTCTATTTTTTCATTTTTCGATATTTACTTTTTGATGCCACAAATTCTGGACTCATGACTTCATCAACATTAAAGACAGAAACAAAAGCTTGCGAATCAAGTTCTCTCACTAATATCTTAACATCACGAACATCAGTAGGGCTCAAAGCAACATACATCACATCTTTTTCTTGACCAGAGTAGGCTCCTTCTCCTTTTAAAAAAGTTACCCCTCTCCCCAAATCTTCCATAATAACCTTTGAAATCTCTTGGGAGTGATTAGAAATAATAATCATGCCCCGAACAGCATATCCACCATTTTGAACTAGATTAACCATCTGGCTGTACATAAAGCTAGCAATTAAAGCATACATCATCTTGGGAATAGTGATATAGGTCAGCGATAAAATCATCACAAAAATATCAAATGCAAGAAGAGCTTGATTTAATTGGATTCCAAACTTGTCCTCAATAACACGCGCTACAATGTCAGATCCTCCAATAGTCCCCCTATTTCTAAAGACCAATCCACCACCTAAACCAGCAGTGATGCCAGCGAGCAAGGATACTACCAAGTCATCATTTTCTAAATCAATGACAATAGGAACTTTCTGGAAGATCCAAATAAAAAAATAGAGACAGAAAATTCCCTCAATCGTATAAATCATTGATTTACGACCAAATAAGTAAGCTCCTAAAAGGATCAAAGGTAGATTAATCAGATAGCCTGAATAGGTAGGGTTAATTCCAAAAAGGGCATGTAAGACTAGTGTTAGACCAGATAAACCATTGGCTGCAATTTGATTAGCCATATTAAAGTAAACAAATCCAAAAGCATAAATAGCTGCCCCAAAGGCAATCAGAATCATATTTTTCAGACGAAACTGATAATCCACTATCATACAAAATCTCCTTAACTCCTACTGATCCTCTTCCACAAATCTTCCAATGATATGAACATTCTCCGCTACTGAAACAAAGGCTGTCGGATCATATTTTTTCATCAAATACTTAAACTCAGCATACTCTGAACGGGTGATAATAGTAATCAAGACACATTTTTTCTCGTGATTATAAGTTCCTTCTGCATCATTGATACAGGTCACACCACGATTTAATTTTTTGTGAATCATGCGGGTGACTTTATCAGGATTACTGGTGATAATCATAGCCTGCATTTTCTTTTGCTTGGTAAAGACAGCATCCGTCACACGACTAGAGACAAAGATTGTCACCATGGAGTATAGGGCATACTGCCAACCAAACAAAAGTCCCGCAAACAACATAATGACAGCATTCACTGCTAAGGAAATATTGCCAACATCACGACCTGTTTTCTTACGGATCGTTAAACTAACAATATCTGTCCCACCACTTGAAATATTAGACTTCAAAGCATAACCTATGCCAACTCCCATCACCAAACCACCAAAAATGGCGTTAATCAAGGGATCTTCGGTTAAGGTTATTTCAGGCATAAACTGAATAAATAAGGTACTTAAAGTAACTGTAATAAAAGTAAAGACTGTAAATTTATGCCCAATCTTATACCAAGCCAATACAATCAAAGGAATATTAATAGCATAAAAGGTAAGAGCTACAGGAATTGCAAAACCTAGTAGGCGGTGGCTTAGAGCTGACAGAACCTGTGCTAAACCAGTGACACCACTGGAATAGACATGCCCTGGCTGAAAGAAAAAGTTAACTGCAATACTGGATAAAAGGGCATAAAGCAGGGAAGCGGATACCTTCTCTGCATATTTTTCCCTTGAAATACTTTGTAGGGTTTGAAACAATCCTACTTTTTTAGCAGCCTGATCAACTGCATACTTTGTTTTCTTTTTAAAACTAGCTTTTTTAATCATTGTCCTCTACTTGCAAAGCAAGCTCTTCAAGTTGTTTTGGAGAAACAAGGCTAGGTGCTTGTGTCATAGGATCACTAGCCTTATTATTTTTAGGAAAGGCAATTACTTCACGGATATTATCTTTACCAGCCAATAACATCACCAATCGGTCTAGACCCAAGGCTAAACCACCGTGTGGTGGGAAACCATAGTCCATAGCTTCTAACAAGAAACCAAACTGTTCATTAGCTTCCTCAAGAGAGAATCCTAGAGCTTTTAACATCCGCTCTTGTAAGTCTTTTTGATTAATCCTCAAGCTACCACCACCAAGCTCATAACCATTTAAGACAATATCATAAGCAATAGCTTTTACCTTACTAAGATCACCCTCAAGTTCATGTGCTGTATCTGCTTGCGGCAGGGTGAAAGGATGGTGAGCTGACATGTAGCGACCTTCTTCTTCTGACCATTCAAACATTGGCCAATCAACAATCCACAAGAAATTAAATTGTGACTCATCAATCAAATCTTGCTCCTTAGCAATACGATTACGAAGAGCGCCTAAAGTATTATTCGCAACATCTAAGCTATCTGCTACAAAAAGGACCAAATCATTTTCAGAAAGCGCTAAGCGCTCAACAAGAGCTGACTCAATATCTGTTAAAAACTTAGCAACTGGACCTGCTAAGTTAGCATCATTATACTTCACCCAAGCTAGACCTTTAGCACCAAATTGTTTGGCAAACTCTGTCAACTTGTCAATATCTTTACGAGAATAAGCATCCGCCTTACCTTTGACAACGATTGCTTTTACTGTCTCAGCTTCTGAAAAGACTTTGAAATCAACTCCCTTTACAGTTTCTGTCAAGTCTTCTAGAAGCATTTCAAAACGAGTATCTGGCTTATCTGAACCATACTTGTTCATAGCTTCGTCATAAGACATACGTGGGAATGGCAAAGTGACTTCAATCCCTTTTGTATCCTTCATCACTTTTGCGAGTAAACCTTCTGTCAAGTCTTGAATCTCAAGATCTGTTAAAAATGATGTTTCTAAATCAACCTGTGTAAACTCAGGTTGACGGTCACCACGAAGATCTTCATCACGGAAACACTTAACAATTTGATAATAGCGATCAAATCCAGCATTCATCAACAATTGTTTTGTAATTTGAGGGCTTTGTGGAAGAGCATAAAAATGACCTTGACTCACTCGACTTGGTACAAGGTAATCCCTCGCTCCTTCTGGAGTGGACTTTGTTAACATCGGTGTTTCGACATCAATAAATTCAAGAGCATCCAAATAATTGCGAATAGAATGTGTCACCGCTGCACGCAGTTTAAAGTTTTCGAGCATCTCAGGGCGACGAAGATCTAGGTAACGGTAACGCAAACGTGTCTCATCACTGATTTCTGCACCATCTTTAATTTCAAAAGGAGTCGTTTTGGCTACATTTAGAATACGCAACTGCTCAACATGTAATTCCACCTCACCTGTAGGCAATTTATCATTAGCTTGACCACGTTTTTCAACTTGACCTGTCACTTCAATAACATACTCACTACGTAATTTTTCGGCTGTAGCCACAACTTCTGCTGAAGCATTTTCTGGGTTGATCACCAATTGCATGATGCCTTCACGATCACGCAAATCAATAAAAATCAAACCTCCTAAGTCGCGACGTCTAGCAACCCAACCTTTAAGAGTTAGGATTTGTCCAACATGTTCTGTGCGAACACGTCCTGCATACATTGAACGTTTCATATTATTTCTCTTCTCCATCTAAAATATTCATTCCTTCATATTATAACAAAAAGCGCTTAAAAACCCCACCCATTTCAAAAGAGTTTTTCGTTGCTTATCCTAAAATCTAGATAAGATTATCTTATCAGACAAAAACCTCAGTAAGTTCAACTTACTGAGGTTTTTGTTAGGCTAACTTTTCTACAATAGTCGCAAAGTTTTCTGTGATTTCAGTAAAGCTTGCGGTGTACTCTTCACGCGTCTGATTATTTTTAATAGTGACTTGGCCACTTTCTACTTCACTTTCGCCAAGCGTTATCACTAACTTCGCACCAAAAGTATCTGCTGACTTGAACTGCGCCTTAATTTTACGGTTAAGATAGTCTCGTTCTGCTTTAAAACCTTGATGACGAATAGCTTGTACCAACTCTAAAGCCTTCCCATTAGCACCAGCTCCTAAAACCGCTAAATAAACATCCAAACTTTCTTCAACTGGTAGGCTGATCCCTTGTTTTTCAAGAATTAAAAGCAAGCGCTCAAGTCCTAGTCCAAAACCAAAACCAGCGGTTTCTGGACCACCGAAATACTCAACCAAACCATCATAGCGACCACCTGCACAGATGGTCAAGTCAGAACGATCAACAGTTGTGATGAACTCAAAAATCGTGTGATTATAATAATCCAATCCACGAACCATATTGGTATCAATCACATAAGGAATCCCCAAACTCTCAAGCATGTTACGCACTTGATCAAAGTGTTCCTGACTCTCTTCATCTAGATAATCTAAAATAGACGGAGCATTTTCCACTGCTAGCTTGTCTTCTTTTTCCTTAGAATCTAGAACACGCAAAGGATTTTCTTCTAGACGACGCTGACTATCTTTTGAAAGCGTCTCTCGAAGAGGGGTTAGATAGTCAATCAAAGCTTGACGGTAGGCCGCACGACTCTCTGGGCTACCCAGAGTATTAAGGTGAAGGGTCACATCTTTAATCCCTAAAGTCGTAAATAATTGATAAGCCATAGCGATTGTTTCAACATCTGTGGCAGGGTTGGGAGAGCCAAAGCACTCAACACCAATTTGGTGAAACTCACGCAAGCGACCTGCTTGTGGGCGCTCATAACGAAACATTGAACCAATGTAATAAAGTTTAACAGGTTTTTGAACCTCTGGAGCAAAAAGTTTGTTTTCAACATAAGAACGGACCACCGGAGCTGTTCCTTCTGGGCGTAGAGTGATGTGGCGCTCACCCTTATCATAAAAATCATACATCTCCTTAGTGACAATGTCTGTTGTATCGCCAACAGAGCGACTAATCACTTCATAATGTTCAAACATAGGCGTTCGAATTTCAGCATAATGGTATTTCTTAAATGTTTCACGTGCAACTTCCTCCACATACTGCCATTTAGCAGACTCTTGTGGCAGAATATCTTGTGTTCCCTTAGGTTTTTGCAATTTCATCTGTATTGATACAAGGCCCTATCTTTGAAAAATAAAGCATCATCCTTCAAAAACTAGCTAGCGTCTATTAGTGATGCGACACCGCTACAGCCTCTTCACCTTTCCCTTAATTTCCTACCTATTTTACCACATTCTACCCTCAAAAACTATCACTAGAAAAGGAAAAGACTGGTCAAGAAAGAAATTTTTCTTACTCCTTCATCACAAAAGAATGTCTCACTTTTTATGAAAATACATGAAAACCATTGTCTTTATCAGGGATCTGCGATATAATTTTCTAAGAAAACGTTTGCATAGAAAGGTTGCTTATGAAAAAAGAATTTCGATTAGTCCCCTACGGGGATACCCCTTATCACACTGGTTTAGCTATTCCTGTTTTTTCTTTACGTAGCGAAAACGATTTCGGTGTTGGGCAATTTAGCGATTTAAAGGCCTTGGCAGATATCACCAAAGCAAGTGGGCTTGATATTATTCAGATTTTACCAATTAACGACACCAATGCCACTCAAACCTTTAAGGATTCTTCTCCTTATACCGCCACTTCTGTTTTTGCCCTCCATCCCCTTTATCTAGACTTAACACCATTTGAAAAAGAGCTTGATTCAGACAGTCTCACAGCTTATCAAAAAGAGAAGGCAGCATTCAATCAGCTAGAGGCAGTGGATTATCCAAATGTTATCAAAAGAAAACTCTTTTATGCTCGAAAAGTCTTTGACAAACTCAAAAAAAATCTAGCTCATGACAAAAACTTCAAAGCTTTTAAAGAAGAGAAAAAAAGCTGGCTAGAAGCTTATGCTTGCTTTAACTATTATCTCAATCAGTATGACAGTACTGATTTTACAGATTGGAAAGATCATGCCGTCTATCAAGATCATTTCTATAAGGAACTGCAAAAAAATGCTGAAGCTAAAGATTTCTTAGACTTCCAAGCTTTCTTACAATTCGTCCTTCACCAACAGCTCCTTGAGGCTACTCAATATTGTCATAGCATCGGAGTCGCCATTAAAGGAGATATTGCCATCGGAGTCGGACTTTTCTCAGCAGATGCTTGGCAAAATCCTGATCTCTTTAATCTGGATATGCAAGCGGGAGCTCCACCAGATGCTTTTTCCACAACAGGACAAAACTGGGCTTTACCGACTTACAATTGGACACGTATGGCAGAAGATGGGTACGCTTGGTGGAAGACCCGTCTTAACAGTATGGCAACCTATTTTGATGCCTACCGCCTAGACCATATCCTTGGTTTTTTCCGTATCTGGGAAATTCCAACCTACTCTGTTCGCGGTTTACTCGGACACTTCACACCTGCCCGCGGTTATTCCGTTGAAGAATTGGAACAAATTGGTATTCCTTTCCGAGCTTGGGGAGGGGAAAAACGGTTTGTTGAACCTTTTATCAAGGATTGGGTTATCGACCGTATTTTTGGACGTGATCAAAGAGATAGAATTATTCAAAATTACCTCAATTATGTAGGCTATGAAAATTATGAATTAAAAGAGCCTTTTAAAGACCAAAAGACGATCGAAGCTCTCGATATTGAAGAATACATCAAGGATGGACTCTACCAGTTGACAGAAAATGTCCTACTCATTAAGGACCATGAAACAGATGGGTACTATCATCCCCGTGTCTCTCTAACACAAACTATCTCTTATCAAGAATTAGGCTATGAATTCCAAGAAAAATTTGATTGGCTTCATAATGACTACTTCTATTATCGTAATAATCATTTTTGGAAGGAAAAAGCTCTAGAAAAGTTACCTGTCCTCAAAAATGCAACAGATATGCTTGCTTGTGGAGAAGATTTAGGGATGGTACCTGCCACTGTTCCAGAAGTAATGGCAGAAACGCAGATTTTAAAATTAGCTGTTGAACGCATGCCTGATGACCCTTCTCAATTTGTTCACCACTTGGATCACCTAGATTATCTCTGTGTGGCAACTCCCTCTAGTCATGATACTTCAACCCTAAGACAGTGGTGGCAAGAAGATTTTGCATTTACGCAACAATATTATAACCAAATGATGCACTTCTTTGGAGAGGCTCCTCAAGAGGCTGGTCCAGAGGTGATTGAGAATATCATTTATCGCCACCTAAATTCTAATGCCATGATTGTCATTTTCCCACTACAAGACCTATTTGCTCTTAACACCGAGGTAAGCAATCCAAATCAAGTAATAGAACGCATTAATGACCCTTCTAATCCCAAAAATAGTTGGGATTATCGCATACATCTCTCTCTTGAGCAGTTGTCTGAAAAAACGGACTTTATTCAACAGCTTCATCACATGGTTACCAACTCTCGTCGAAGCAGCAAAGGCTAAAAAATGCTGTTCTAGCACCCTTTCTTAAACCAGTGTTTGAAGAAAAATCTTAGAAAGTCCTATTGATCCGCTATGTAACTGATACAAATGAGTTTTCTTTACTCCCTAACTTGTAGGCTAGGACGTAAAGGAGACTTTTTTCATTTATCTAGTAACATCTGAAAATAATGATCGTTTCAAAAGCTTGACATCTATTCTAAAAATAGTATAATTAGAATAGTTCTAAATAATATTTATAATAATTCTAAATTAGAGGTAAACAATTATGACAACTAAAGACTATGGTAAAGCGCCATTTGTAACCAATATTGAGACAGCTACACTTGAAAATACTAACTACCGCACAGCTCTCTGGACAGGAGAACTCTTACAAGTTACCCTGATGTCTATCCCAGTTGGTAGTGACATCGGTGCAGAAGTTCACAATGAAAACGACCAGTTCCTCCGTATTGAGCAAGGCCACGGCCGTGTTATTATGGGTGAATCTGCTGATAAGATTACGCTTGATACTGAAGTTGGACCAGAAGATGCCATTTTCATTCCAAATGGAACCTACCATAATGTCATCAACATCGGTCAAGAAGACCTTAAAATCTACTCTATCTATGGACCAGCCCACCACGCTCATGGGACAGTTCATGAAACCCAAGCCATTGCTATCGCTGCTGAAGAAGCAGAAGAGCACGGTCATTAAGATGAACATTTTTCAACTTCAATCTGTCAGCTTATCAGATAATGATAAGTCGATTTTAACTGACATTAGTTTTACCGTTGCAGAAGGCGAGCGACTAACCTTGGTTGGACCTTCGGGCAGTGGAAAAAGCTCTATCCTAAAACTCTTGGCAGGCTTAACATCTGCGACCAGTGGGACTATTTTCTTTCAAGGAAAAGACCTAGCAGAGCTGGACATGCCGACTTACAGGAGAGAAGTTTCTTATTGTTTTCAACAGCCAGTTCTCTTTGGGCAGACCGTCCAAGATAATCTCCAGTTTCCATTTACCATTCGTCAGTTAGCCTTTGACCAGACCAAAGCCCTCAAGGCTTTAGAAACTGTGAATCTAGCGCCAGAATTTTTAAGCAAGAAAATCACAGAACTATCTGGAGGAGAAAAGCAACGCGTTGCCCTCATCCGTAATCTACTCTTTGAGCCAAAGGTTTTACTCTTGGACGAAATCTCTGCAGGCTTAGATGCCGAAACCAAGGCTATTGTCAACAAGCTCTTAGCAGACTACCAAGCTACTAGAAATACTCTGATTGAAGTCACTCATGACCAGTCAGAGATTGAGGCAGCCCAAAAGATTTTGAGAATAGAAGGAGGTCGTATCCAAGGATGAACGTTTCAGTAGACAACCTCTCCCTAGCCCTTGTTTTCGGGCTGGTCTTAGTAGCCTTGGGCATCAGTCAGAAGGAAAAGCTGGGCTTGACTAAGGATATTGTCATGGCCGTTGTCAGAACTGTCCTCCAGCTAATCTTTGTTGGCTACGTTCTTAAGTTTATCTTCCAAGCTTCAAATGTTTTTCTTAGCTTGATGATGATTTTGATTATTCTTTTTAATGCCAGTGTCCAAGCTAACAAACGCAATCCCAATAGCAAGAAATCCTTGCTCCATCCCTTTCTAGCCCTTTTAACTTCAACTAGTCTGACCTTGACAATCTTGGTACTATCTGGTGCAATCAAGTTTACTCCTTCACAGGTCATTCCTATATCAGGAATGTTGGCTAGCAATGCCATGACGGCAATCGGCCTGTCCTATCGGGCTATGTACAAGTCTTTCACAGATAACCGCCAACAAGTTTTGGAAAAACTCAGTCTAGGTGCCAGTGTTAAATTGGCTTCACAGGAGATTTTGCGAGAGGCTATCAAAACAGGTATGCAGCCGACCATCGACTCAGCCAAAACAGTCGGTCTTGTCAGCCTGCCTGGGATGATGTCAGGGCTAATATTTGCAGGAGTTGATCCAGTCCATGCCATTCGCTATCAGATTATGGTCATGTTCATGTTGCTGTCTGCGACTAGCTTAGCTTCCGTTATCGCCTCCTATACAGCCTATCAGACCTACTTTACGGATAGAGCCCAGTTGGAATTTGACTAATCGTTTATGACTAGAGATAAAAGAAAAACACAGATAACCTTAGTTAAAGTTATCTGTGTTTTTAGTTGTTGTCCTGCTCATGTTTAATGGTCTCACTAATCTTCTTCCCGATAGAGAATAAAGGTCACAACAAAGGAAACGACGACTGAAATAATCAAGCCTGCAATAGCTGTGTAAAAGTATTTTAGCGTGTCCTCTCCGATGTAAGCTGCAATAGTTAGAAGCCCTGGCGAGCCACCTGAGAAGTTTCTAGCCCCTAAAATTCCTAGGAAAAATCCACCTACGCCTCCAGCTACCATAGAGCCTATTAACGCTGCTTTATTTTGCAAGGTTACACCATATAAAGCAGGCTCTGTGATTCCAAAGATAGCCGTAAGACCTGCCGAAGAAGCCAAGGCTTTTTTATTGGTGTCTTTTGTTTTAACAGCAATCGCTAGCGCAGCACCTCCTTGTGCCACGTTGGAAGCTAACATCCCAGGCTGGGCAATGGTGTCATAACCAATAGTCATTCGGTTATTGATACCAATGGACACCAAACCATAGTGGGTCCCTGTCATGACAAGGAAAGGAGAGAAGATACCGACAATCGTTGGAACTACCCAAGGACCAAAGTTTTCTAACCATTTAAAGAAATCACCTAGCCAGTTTCCGACAATTGCCCCAATCGGACCAAGAACCAAGAGGGTCACAAGCGCAGTGATTAAGGTTGTTACCATCGGTACCAAGAAAAACTTGACTGCCTTAGGCGATACCTTATCCGCAAAACGCTCCACATAGCTCATAAACCAGACGGCTAAAATTACTGGAATGACCGTAGAAGAGTAAGAAGCTAGAGTCAAAGGTAGTGAGAAGAAACTCAAGCTCTTTCCAGCTTCCTTAGCTGTCGTCACCATCAGGGTAAAGGTCGGATGGAGTAAGATAGCCCCCATCAACATCCCTAACTGAGGGTTAGTTTTAAATTGGCGAGCAGCCGAAGCCCCTAGAAAGATGGGCAGAAAATAAAAACCAGCATCACCGATAAAATTTAAAATCTGATAGTTGACATCATCTGCCGTCATCACACCAAAGACCGTTAACAGGGATAGGACCGCCTTAATCATCCCAGCTGCTGTAATGACAGGTAAGATTGGGGTGAAAATGCCTGAAATCACAGCCAGAAGCGTTTGTAGAGGTCCCTGTTTCACCTCTGTCGAACGCACAGACTGGTCAGAAAGATTGTCAACTAAGGCTGCATAAACATGGGGAACATCATTACCAATCACCACTTGATACTGCCCACCGCTTTTTGTTAAGCCAAGCACACCCTCTAACGCTTCTACTGCCGTGTCATTAGCTTTTTTGTCGTCAACTAGACGAAAACGTAACCGTGTCGCACAGTGGGTAAGATCAGAAACATTTTCCTCTCCTCCTACTTGCTTTAAAATCTCCTGTGCTAACCCTTTATAATCCATATCCTACTTTTTTCCTTCCTAGTCAAAAAGCAGAGCAGGTTCAACCTTAACAAGCCGAGCCTGTCCTGCCCCTTTCTTATGATGTCCAGACTTTATCTGTAATAGTCTTGATTAAACGTAATTTTTTCCACTCATCTTCTTCTGTCAAGATATTGCCTTCCTCAGTTGAGGCAAAGCCACACTGTGTTGAGATACCAAGATTTTTTAGAGGAACAAGCTGTGCTGCTTCTTGAATACGTGCCACAATCGCATCAACATCCTCTAGTTGAGGATCTTTTGAGGTGATAACGCCAAGAACCAGCTCAACATTCTCACGACCATTCCAGATATCTACTAGCGGAGCAAAGTCTCCTGAACGCTCATCGTCATACTCAAGGAAGAAAATGTCATAGTTGAGTTGACCAAGATATTTTGAAATGGTATGATAGCCACCCTCAAAAAGATAAGTTGACTTAAAGTTCCCACGACAAACATGTGTTGCGACTGTTAGATCTTCTGGTAGCCCATCTAACACCTTGTTGATCACATAAACGTCATCTTCTGCAATTTTTTCAAAGACACGACGCTCTTCTGGCTGATCTTTGTGGTCTTCTAGTTGTTGAATCAAATAAGCCCAAGTTGTATCATCTAGTTGCACATAACGCGCTCCTAAGTCATAAAAATGCTTGATGGTGTCTTGATAAGCTTGTGCTAGACCATCAAGAAAATCTGTCCAACTATCATAATAATCAGCATACAAATCACTACGGTGATCGCGGTTAATGACCAAAGATGGACTTGGAATGGTTACCTTAGGAGTTACCTCTTCAGGTGTGATTGACTTGAGGTACTCAAAGTCACGGTAAAATGGGTGGTTTGGATTCTCTGCAACCTTACCATTGAGGCGGACATTGGTCGTACGTGTCTTAGCGCCGTGGAACTTATAAGAGTCTTCTTGAAGGTAAGCTTCAAAACCTGTTAACTCCCATAAGAAGTCTAGGTGCCACCATGAGCGTCCAAACTCGCCATCAGAAACAACCTCAAGGCCATTTTCAACCTCATGATGCACCAACTCTTTTACCAATTGGTCTTGAACGGCTAGAAGTTCCTCTTTTGAGATATCTCCTTTAGCAAACTGCTCACGCGCCTCTTTTAAAGCTTGTGGGCGAAGATAGCTACCAACATGGTCAAAATGAAATTGCGTTTTTGTCATCTGTCTTACTCCTTATATTGCGAAATCAATTGCCCCTATTGTAACGCGAAAAGATATGGCTGTAAAATATATATTTGCTATGGTTTGTTATAGTTTTAGACTATGAAAACGCTTTGTTTTGATAAAACAAATAGTGAGCTCTGCCTTTTCCTAAAAAAAAGAAAAAATTTGTCAAGTAACTTTACTTTACAAAAAAGATTTGTTATACTGTTAAAGTTGGCAAAAGCCGAAACATACATTTGAAAGGAAATAAAGAAAATGGCAGTACCTGCACGTCACACTTCAAAAGCGAAGAAAAACAAACGTCGTACACACTACAAATTGACTGCTCCATCAGTACAATTTGACGAAACTACTGGAGATTACTCACGTTCACACCGTGTATCACTTAAAGGATACTACAAAGGACGTAAAATCGCTAAAGCTGAAGCTAAATAATTAGAAGGGAGATACCATGCGCGTAAATATTACACTTGAACACAAAGAATCTGGTGAACGCTTGTACCTTACTTCAAAAAACAAACGTAACACTCCAGACCGTCTTCAATTGAAAAAATACTCACCAAAATTGCGTAAGCACGTTGTGTTTACTGAGGTTAAGTAAGGGGTTCACTACACGTCATTAGACATCAAAACATTGATTTTAAGCGATTTTTGAATTTTTGAAGTTCATTACATTGCAATATAAATCAATAAGAACTCTACCTTTTTTAGATGAATATATCATTTGGATATTGAAGTTAAGCCCTGCTATCATTTGGATGGCAGGGCTTTTTTATATTTGGTACACTAACTTCTTATCTATATTTTGGTGGAGCTGAAGTTGACATCTACAAAGTTTAATGTTAAAATTCATTCAAAAATATATTTGAATGAGGTGTTTTATGATTCAG
>NZ_JBNPOS010000007.1:0-78834 GCF_050315295.1 Streptococcus sp. SGI.013 | reverse complement strand
TAAAAATTATTTTCCAAAAATTGATAAATTCTTTCTGGATTTTCAGAATTAAAGAATTTAATTAACGCTTCCTTATCTTGTCTATTAATAAAATCCATTATTGCTGCCAATAAACCAGCTTGCTCTTTTTCTTCATTGTTTAAAATCATGAACAAAAATGAAACCTCTAGTTTTTCATCTGGCAAAATCATATTATGAAAAGTTATCGCATGTTCCAGTTTAACTGGAACAATACGAGTAACATTTACAAACTGACTTTCTGTATGTGGAATAGCAATATTGGGAAGACTCGAATCAATTGGACTTAACGGTAAGGCAGTCGGATAATGTTCCTCTCTGTCGATTAAATTATCCAAGTATTCTTCTGTTACAAGACCTTTTTCAAATAATTTATGAGCGATTTCTTTAAAAACACTTTTTTGATCTTGTTGTTCAGATATATATACCGTATCTTCTGCAAATAATTGAGTCATTTTATCACCTTCTTACACTTTCTCACTCCATGAGCTGGCTGTTTTGAGAAGGACTGCATCAAGTCCCTCAATATTTTCACGACCAACAGTACGTAACCATTCACGCGCAGCTTCTTCACCTTGTTCAATATAGACTGGCACAACACCCGCCCAAGTTGCACGACCGCAGAGAACACCGTTAAATTTGGCACCTGCTTCATGTGCAAACACTAGTGTATCTTGGAAAAGCTTAGCAGAAACACCTGCACTTAGATAAATGTATGGCAAATGAGTTGATGCTTCTTGTTGACGGAAATATTCAGCTGCTTCTTCTTTTGTATAGACGACTTCACCTGTTCCAAAGCCTTCTACAAAATTCATGTTCACAGGTACTTCTACCTTGAGAACATCCACTCCAAAGCGTTCATCCGAAAATACTTTCATAGCCTCATTTACTTTTCGAGGTTTGACTTTTGCAAATTCCACACTGGCATTGTCTTCAATCGTTTCATCATAGCTCAAAATTTCTAAGAAGAATGGTAAACCTTCAGCCTGACATTCTGAACCTAAGCGTTCAATATAGGCCTGTTTTTGAAGATTGACGTATGGATCACCATCAACGTCATAGTAGAGTAGAAACTTAATGGCATCTGCCCCTTCTTCTTTTAGCCGTTTTACAGACCACTCCACTAGGCAATCTGGTAATCGACTAGTTGAGCTGGTATCATAGCCAGTTTTTTCATAAGCTAGGAGCAAACCGCACTGTTCGTCACGGGCGCGTGATGCTGGCAAACCAAATTCAGGATCTAACAAAATTGAGGAAGAAAACTGTGTTAATTCTTCTGAAACTAGTTTCTTTAGTTCTTCCATCTGCTCCACAGTAGGTTCTTCTGTCTGATGTTTTGCCATCATTTTTTTCAGGGCTCCACGTTGGTCAAAAGCTAAAGCTGAAATAATACCTGCTTCATTGCTTACTTTTTTCATGTATTTTCTTTTATCTGCTGTTACTACCATATTATACCTCTTCGACTTCGATTTGAGAATACAACGATTCTGCATTTTCTAAATTGACATAACCTGTCTGTTCTTCCTGGGCATTTAGCATGCCCAAAACATTAGCCTTTTTAAGTAATTCTGTATCAGGTAAGGCATGTACCAAACTAGCTGCAATACCTGCAACAGTTGAATCGCCTGATCCTACTGGATTGACGACTTTGATTTTTGGAATTCTGACACGATAGAACTTGTCATTGTGCTTGGCAAAAGCCCCCTGTGCCCCTAATGAGACGACTATCCAATCAATTCCTTGGAAAAGTTGACCAGACAAAACTGATTTCAACTCTTGAATATCATCAGTAACTTCTTTACCAATCAGTTGTGATAACTCCTCTGTATTTGGCTTAATAACTGTCGGCTTCTGCTGGCTTTCTAAAACGTTTTTCAGCGCCTCACCAGAACAATCCAAAACAACAGCTACACCGTATTTTTTACAAAGTTCTACAATCTCAACATAATAATTGCTAGCAAGTCCTTTAGGCAAACTTCCTGAAATGACAACTACATCTACATTGTTCAGAATAATTTCAAGGTGTTCAATAAAATTCAAAGCTTCATGTTCTTGAATAGTTGGTCCTTGTTCTAAAATCTCCGTCTGTTTGCCATCATGAAGGACCGCAATGCAATTACGTGTTTCATTCCCAATTTCCACAAAGGAATTTTTAATATCATTTCGAGTGAGTTGTTTCTTTACATAACTTCCAATCTCGCCGCCAATAAAGCCTGTTGCTACAACATCTTCACCGATTTGTTTCAAAACTCGTGTGACATTAAGCCCCTTACCGCCAGCTGTTTTTTGAACTTTTTCTACTCGATTGACCGTATCCAAATGAAAGGTATCCAATTGATAGGCAATATCAACTGACGGATTTAAAGTGATTGTCAAAATCATGTGAGCCTCCTAGTCGTGGTATTCTCCACGATCCCACTTTTCAAGAAATTCAGTAAAGAACTCTGGATTAGCTTGCTCTTGATTGAGCGTTTCAACTGCAGCAATCTTTTCAATTAAGCGTTTGTTTTCTTCAGTTGGTTTGTATTCTGCTTTAATGAAGGCTTCAATGATGTCGCACATGAGCAACTCACCTGTAATCTTTCCTCCAAAACCAATGACGTTGGCATTTAACTCTTCTTTTGCATAGAGTGCAGAGGTCATATCACGAACCAGGGCTGATCGAATACCAGGTACCTTGTTTACAGCATTGTTGATTCCAACACCTGTTCCACAAATACAAATACCCAAATCTGCTTGTCCGCTTGCAACAGCTTCACCAACTTTTTTACCAAAGATTGGGTAATGAGTACGAACATTGTCATAAGTTCCAAAGTCCAATACTTCATAGCCTTGATTTTTCAAATAATCTACCACAGCGATTTTTTCATAGGTTACAATGTGGTCACAACCGATTGCAATTTTCATCTCTTATTCTCCTTTGTTTACAACAATTAGCACATTTTATTTAGCATATCGACACGAATTTGGTGACGGCCACCATCATACTCACCTTCAACAAATCCTTTAACGATATTTTTAGCAATTCCTTCTCCTACAATCTCACTACCGATTGTAATAATACGCGAATTGTTGTGCCCTCTTGTCATATAGGCAGAACGTTCATCTGAAACTTCTGCAGCGATCATGCCTTTGACTTTAGTTGCGGTCATAAATGGACCAACACCATAAGCATCAATCACAATCCCAAGATTTCCTTCCTCTTGATTGACTGCTGCAACTACTGCCAAAGTTGTATCAACAAAATCACTTCCATCACTGACATCTTTAAAGTCATATGATTTTTCTTGTAAATAATCTTTAATAACGTCTTTTAGTTTTGAGCCCGCTGGATCAGCACCGATAATGATTGTCATAACCTATCTCCTAACAAAAATAGAAAGTTGTAGCCATATGTGGCAGAAAATCTTTGTTTTGCAAAACTTAGAAAAGCGTTTTCGCTTTTTATGTTTAAATTATACAACCAAACAAATATGAAGTCAACATATTTTGTTTAATTTTTGTTTATTTTTTTCGTATATAAACAAAAAACCAACATTTTGCTGTTGGTTTTGATTATTTTATGATTTTGTAGAAATAATTTCAATGTGATTACTTAATAATTGGTAATTTTCATCCTTTGCATTCATATCTGTCACTAGTGCAGTTACGTCATTCAAATCACAAAAGGAAGTAAAATCATCTTTTCCAATTTTTGAGGCATCCAGCAGTAGATATTTTTCTAAAGAATGTTTAATGGCAATATTTTGCGTATAGGCTTCGGCTAAGGTAGAGGTCATGACATCAGTTCCCTTAAGTCCGTTACCTGAAAAGAAAATCTTGCTGAATCGCATTTTTTCTAAACTTGTATTGGTAATTTCTCCTACAAAAGATTCTGTCACTTGGCGATATTCTCCCCCCAAGAGAAAGACTTGAAACTCCTCGGTCTTCTTTTGAGATAGGATGGTAAAAACAGGCATACAGTTTGTGATGACAGTGAGACGAGGATTTTTAATGGCCTCAGCCAGAAAGGCCACTGTTGTTCCTGGACCTAAAAATACCGTGTCTCCATCTTCTATCAGTTGTGCAGCCCTTTCCGCTATCTCTTGTTTGGCTTCCTTATTCTGAATGTGTTTCTCAGAATGAGAATATTCCCGATATTGAAAAGCCTTATTACTTCTAGCACCACCGTGAATTTTTGTTAAGACACCTTGCTCTTCCAATTCAATAAAATCACGTCGAACAGTCATATCAGTAACATTTAGCAATTCAACAATCTCAGAAATTCGAACTGTGCCTTTTTTGTTTACCAATCGTGTAATTTCTTCTAGTCGTTCTCGTTTATTCATGTTTAGTCCTTTGTTGTTTTTTTACATTATATCAAAAATCAACAAGAAGATGTTGGAATTTTGAACATTTGTTCAATGTAATCAGTACATCTGGCTAAAAAATTGAATTAATGATTTAATAGGCAGGGCTTTTTGATTTTTTATGTTTTTGCAGAGCTTTTATATTCCAAGTTAGGAATAGATATTTCAGAAATTTTATCACTTGATATTGCAATCCTCTCTATAACTTTTCCAATTTATCTATCTTTAAATAAATAAAACCCCTTTGTAATGCTGTAGAAGATAACTAACAAACAAAGAATAATAAGGCTAGGTTGCCAAAAACCTGCTATTTCTGCTAAACTCTGCCCTAAACGTTGCCCTATAAAGCGAACTAACATTAACACAATAGCATTAAAAATGACAGAGACCAATGAAATTATTATTGAGTGCATTATTGCTTCTGCAATACGTATTTTAAAAAGTTGTAATTTTGTTATGCCCAATATTTGTAACTGTCTAATATCTTCAATGTCTTTATTAGAAGATAATATTGTGATAGAAATAAAACTAGTAATAATAAGCACAATTGGTGCAGATAGATAGGCAATGAAGGAGGCTCTTGCTTCATGGACACTATTTATAGTATCCATAAATGAGTACATATTTCTGGTATAGAGGATGAATCCAGAAATGAGAGTTATCCCTATAGTCATCGAAGTCTGTATACTCTTCAAATAACTAGGATTGTATAGTAGGTTCCAAAAACTTGTATTGATTGCATAATTTTCAGATGGGAGAATCTTCATTAATAATTTTATTAAACAAATCTGGGTGGACGGAGATAGAACTTGAATAATTAATATATGAGTAATCAATAAAAATAAAATCATACCAGATTGTGTCACAATCACTTCTCTATTATTGGTAAAACCTGCTGAAATAATAATACCTATACACAATAACCATAAGAATAGACGAACAGAAACATTAATAAACTTAGTCGCCTTAACTCTCCAATTTCTACCATTTGATTTTGAATTTGATTCTTTTTTTAATAATCGAATAGAATAAAAATAAGCTCCTAATCCAACAATTGTTGGTACTATTAAAATACTCAATAATACAGTCTGAATATTGGATGTAATAACCAAATCAGGTAATTCATCTCTTCCTAATAAATTTTGTAAAAATTTATAGTAACTATCTGTCACAACGAAGGAAAGGATTGTCCCAAAACTGCTAACAATGACTGCCATTATGGAAAACTGACCAGCGATAAGTATAGATAATTGAGATTTACTTGCTCCTAAAATCGTCCATAATTGATAATCCTTTTTAAAGATATCTATTAGCAATCTTATATTATTTGAAATGAGAAAAAATAGAGTAGTCCCTCCAAATATAATCAACATCTGAAAAAGTTGCGAAGCATTAATATTTGAAGTTCTTGATGAGCTAGCAATGCCAAATAAAGATGTCCCAACAATTAGGCTAGATACAAGTAATAATGGAATTGTCCCAAACCATTGTCTCTTTGAATACTGAAACTGATACACAATGAGTTTTAACATATAATCTCACCTCACTCGCCAATAGTTTCAAGTGCCTGATAAAGTTCTTCTGCTGATGGTTTAGTAATTTCTTGCGAAATGTAACCATCTTTTAAAATAAATGCTTTATCTGTTTTAGATGCAAGCTCAATGTCATGTGTAACCATTAAAACACACTTCCCCTCATCAGCCATCTTTCTAAGTGATTCAAAAATCAATTTCCGAGAAATACTGTCTAAAGCACCAGTCGGCTCATCAGCAAAAATAACCTTACTATCTGATAAAATAGCACGAGAAATAGCAATCTTCTGCTGTTCTCCTCCTGATAGTGTTGATACTAATGACGATAGGTCGGCTTTAAAATTCAGGTTATCCAACAATGTTTTTACTTGATTCCTATCGGCAGTCTTCCCTGAAAG
The DNA here is from genome assembly GCF_050315295.1 of Streptococcus sp. SGI.013. Lineage (NCBI taxonomy): Bacteria > Bacillati > Bacillota > Bacilli > Lactobacillales > Streptococcaceae > Streptococcus > Streptococcus sp. SGI.013. The sequence goes on along the minus strand of NZ_JBNPOS010000007.1, from coordinate 72,537 downwards.
TCTTAGAGGTAGTGTAACATTTTCCAATGCTGGTAGAGCAGGAACTAGATTATAATTTTGAAAAATAATAGCAATGTCTTCACGTCTAAATTTAGCAAGTTTGCCATCTTTTAGCCGATATGGATTCACACCATTTATAACAACCTCGCCACCAGATGGCTCTGATAGACTCGCCAAGCAATTGAGTAACGTTGATTTTCCTGAACCACTGATACCTAAAATAGAGATAAATTCACCATAATCAACAGATAAAGAAACTCCTTTTAAAACAGAGACAGTCTTACTTTTATCAAGTAAATAATCTTTTGTTAGGTTTGTTGCACTAACAGCTACATGATTAACCATAATCATCCTCCTAACTTTATAAATATTTTTAAATGTTAATCTACAGTTAATGATATATTATGAGTAGAAAGTCCAAAATAGCTACTAGAACGATATGTCGTATATGGTTCCTAGCCTCATTCTTTTTATACACTTCCATTATATACTAATTAATAAAATTAAACTAAGAAAAATAAACTATCATCTGAGGTTACCTAGAGAATATATTACGCAGCAATCAACACTACATATAATAGTGATAGATAAACAATCTAGAGGTATTCGCTATGAAAAAACTTGTAAAGCATCACTTAGTTTTATTATTAGATATCTGGCACTAGTTTTAGCAAAGCTAATCAGCGTTGGAGGAACCTTATTGACACCCTTAAGACCCTTAAGCAAGTTCTTTACCGTGATGTCCATCCTATATCTTCTTAGTTTCCTACTATTGTTACGAGTCATTATTGAGCAACTATGAGGGGGAAACTTCGCGATATTAAGTTTGGCTTTGAATTACCTAGTCCTTACTAGTTGGCGGGCACAATCCTTTTTCCTCTGTTGCTTTACACTTGTCTTTACTTGGTTGACAGTCGTATTTACATTGCAGACAAGGTAGTTGAACGGATTATTACGGCTGGATTAGTCGCTCCTATCATCGAAGAGTTGCTATTTCGAGGCTTTTATGTCGAGGTATTAACAGAAAATTACTCTAAAAGAGTAGCTATCTGAGGAACCTCTCTCCTATTTGCCTTAGGGCATCTCTCCTATGACTAACTTACAAATCCTCTTAGGAGGAATCCTATTTAGCCTACTACTATTTTTAGCTAATGAGCGCTCTAAAATACTCACTATCTTGTTGCATATGGTTTTGAATATGGTTACGATCTGCATCAAATTTGATAATAAATCTGATTTATTCGGAGGTAGTTTTAGTATTGATGTTTCCTATATCACCATTTAATGTTTGGATTAGCTAGTTTACTGACAGTTATCATCCGTAAGACAAACAGGACAGATGCCATACGCTAAAGTTCGATGATGATCCTATCTATAATATCACCAAATGGGCAAATATCTAGCATCACTTCTCAGAGCTCACTTTATTTTTTATTGGTGTACACCAATAAAAAATCATGCACCACAACGGCTAAAAAAAGGAGAGAAGCTTGTGGCCTAACTTTAAGCTTTCTTTAGGGTTTATTTAACCTTAGTTTTAGGTTTTATCGCTAAACTGGGTTTAAGAAATCAGTGAATGAGGTTAAAAACATAATGAAATCTAAAAAATTCTTATATTCAGGGCTGACGCTACTCAGCATGGCAACCCTAACAGCATGTTCTCTTGGGACAAACTCAACAAGTACTAGTGGGCAAAATGTTACTGCAACTAGTTCAAGCTCAACGGCAACAACTGTAACATCTGATATTGACTGGGATAGCCTACCAACCAAAAATGTTACGCTATCAAGCGATACGCTTAATATCACAGAAGCAGGAACTTATGTTCTTTCTGGTGAGACGACCGCAGGTGTAACTGTCAATACTAGCGGTAATGTTCGTATTATCTTAGCTGGAGCGACCATTTCAAGTTCTGACAGCGCTGCAATCAATGTCGAAGCAGCTGAAAATGTTGAAATTGAACTCAAAGATGGAACAGAGAATACTGTTAAAGACGCCAATTCACACAGCAATACCGATATTGAAGGAGCCATTCATTCTGAGGCCAATCTTATCGTATCTGGATCTGGTAGCCTAAAAGTCGAAGCTAACTATCAAGACGGGATTGTTTCAACAGACAATCTTACTATCAATGGTGGGAACATCACCGTAACAGCAGCTGATGATGCGATTCGTGGTAAAGACTCTGTTACCATCAACGGTGGTACCTTAAACTTAACCGCTACAGGTGATGGCATCAAGTCTAACAATGATGAGGATACCTCAAAAGGTAATGTCACCATCACAAATGGTAATATTACGGTCAAAGCTGGTGATGATGGAATAAAAGCAGAGTCTAGCTTAGTGATTGATGGTGGAGATATCAAGGTCAGCGAAAGTGCTGAGGCTCTTGAGGGAACTAATATTACCATCAATGGCGGTACGATTGATGCTTATGCAACCGACGATGGCATCAATGCTGCGAGTGACGTGACAGGTGCTGATATCTTCATCAAGGTGACAGGTGGAGATATTAAAGTTGAAGTGGGTGAGGGAGATACTGATGGCTTTGATGCTAATGGTGATATCTACATCTCAGGTGGTACCATAGCAGTCACAGCTCAGTCAGCCTTTGACTTTGATGGTACTGCAGAATTAACAGGTGGTACTGTTACCGTAAATGGTGAACAAATCACAGAAATTACTGCTACAGGACCTGGTGCTGGTGGTCACGGCGGTGCTGCACCTGGCGGTAACGCACCTGGTGGCTGGTAACAACTAAGAAAAACCAAGGAAGCTTAAAAGCTTCCTCGGTTTTTTGTTTTCAAAAATAAGACTTCATTGACTACTTAGACCCTTTTTCAAACTTTTCCATAAGCCTACATCATCCGTCTGTAAAATCAATCCAGCATAGGATTTACCGATTAAAATGATCAAACCAAGAGTTGTCAGGGTTAATACAATCAAGGAAATGATACTCTCTACTGTTGTCGCAAAGCCATTCATCAAACGAATCGGCATAAAGAAAGTAGAGGTAAAAGGAAGATAAGATCCTACCTGTAAGAAAACACTATCCGATGAACCTTGACCTAAAGTCATCGCTCCAAAGAAACAGGCAATGACGATATACATGATGGGCTGGATAGCTTTATTCACATCCTCTTGTCGTACAACTAAAGAACCTGAGAGTGCTGCTAACACCACATAAAGTAAGAGTCCAAAGCCGACAAAGAACATCATAGACCAATCTAAATTCTCAAACACTGCCTTAATCAAAGGCTCGATGCTTTGCACCATCTCCTTAGTGCCCTCTGTATGATCCAATACTTTATAAGTTGCCGCTCCTCCGAGAAGATAAATTCCTAGATGTGTCGTGATAACTAGAAAAATCCCTAAAATACGACCATAAAAGTAAAGTGGAGCAGGCACACTTGAGAAGATAACCTCCATGATTTTTGTGCCTTTTTCACTGGCAATCTCCTGTGCAGTCAGACCAGCATAAGTCAAAATCATCATGTAAAGCATAAAAACAAGACCAAAGAAGGCAATATACTTCCCTGCTTCTGCTAATTCCTGTCCTTTGACCAACTGTTCCTTATAAACGGGCTGTTGAGTTAGAGTCGTGAGCTGTTCTTGACTAAGCCCTGCTTGTTGGACATTAGAAGCTTGTTGTAAACCTTGAAGAATCTGGTCCACTCGAACTTTCATCTCACCTGACAGGGACGTTTTACCATGATAAATCGCTTCTATGATACCATTGTTTATTTCTACTTCTAGATAAGCTGCAATTTTTTCCTGATCAAAAGCAGAGCGCGCCTTTTCTATACTAGAGTACGACAAAGTGATGTCTTCTACACTTTTAAAAGCCTTCGTCACTTCGTTGCTAGAGCTAACGAGAGCCACCTTATCTTGATTAGCAGCTGACTGATCTGTCAGGTAACCCACACCTGCTGAAATAAAAATAAAGATAAAAGGTGACACCACCATAAAAAAGAAGGTCCATGATTTTACTTGTCTAAGATAGGTTTCTTTTGCAACTAACAGCAATTGTTTCATTTGACTTCCTCCGATTTCAATTTAAAGATTTCATCAATGGTTGGTGCTTGCTGGTCAAAGGTTGCAAGATATTTTCCTTGACTAATCGTATCAAAAAGTTCCTCACCAGCTCTTTCATCATCTAGTAACAAGCGCCATTTTCCTTGATTGGTTGCTTCAACTGCTAAAACATGAGGCAGATTTTCAAGGCGCTCCTTAGGAATATCTGAGGAGACAAACAAACGTGTCCGTCCAAATTGTAGGCGAATATCCTGAATCGCACCATCTAAGACAATCTGTCCGTTGTGAATCATCAAAAGTTGATCACAAAGCTCCTCAACATTAGTCATGACGTGGTCTGAAAAGATGATAGTTGTTCCCCTTTCTTTTTCCTCTAAAATCACGCGCTTAAGCAGGGCTGTATTAACAGGATCAAGGCCAGAAAAGGGTTCATCAAGAATGATTAAACTTGGTTCATGAATCAGTGTCACAATTAACTGGATTTTTTGCTGGTTTCCTTTGGATAAGCTTTTAATCTTATCGGTCACTTTTCCCTTAACCTCAAGTTTTTCCATCCAAATCGGCAACTTTTCTGCAACCTCTTTACTCGTCATACCTTTTAGGTTAGCCAGATAGCGGACTTGTTCAAAAACCGTCAACTTGGGCATCAGACTACGCTCCTCAGGAAGATAGCCCACTTTCTGATAGTCTTGTGTCCCAAAAGCTTGACCATCTAGCTCAATTGTTCCCTCATATGACACAAAACGCAACAGAGAGTGGAAAAATGTCGTCTTACCAGCACCATTTTTTCCCACCAAACCACAAATGCTTCCTGATGGAATGGCAAAAGAAATGGTTTTTAAAACATCTTTTGAACCATAACTTTTAGATAATTGCGATACTTTAAGCATATTCTAACCTCCTTTTTAAATATTATATACTTAAATAACAACGCTTTCAATAGCCTATTCATAAAAACATTTATGACAGGTGCTATACTCTGGTAACAAGACACAAGAAAACACCCCTTTTCAACAGGAGCGTTTTTCTTGTACCTCATTAAAAGAGGCTAGCGCTAAGATTCCCAAAAATTTTTGATGAGATAAGACTTATCATTAGCTATAGATGTAAACCGTGTTTTTCATGCTCTGTTTGATCTTGATCTATCTCAAGTGCCAGTAACTGAATGTGATGAGAAGATAGACAAGTATAAATTTGCTCTTTAACAGCTTGATCAGTAAGGTGACTGGTTTTACAAATGTGTACTACCGCTTGATGATTTAAACCATCTGAGGTCCAGACATTTAATTGATTAAGGTTTTCAACCCCTTCTAAATCTAAAAGCTCTGCTTCTAAGCTGACGAAGTCTAACTCTTTTGGTGTCGCATTTAAAAATAATTTGCCATTGTCCCAAAATTTGGGCACTGCTTTTGACAAGATAAAAGCTGAGATCACTAAAGATAAGAGAGGATCAAGGAAATACCAGTCTGTAAAACGTAACACAATAGAGACCAGAATAACAGCTAACCAGCCTAAGATGTCTTCTAAAAAGTGCAGGCTTAAAATGGCTTCATTTACTGTTTTTCCCTTATGCACCACCAAACTCGCCAACACATTAATTATGATAGCAATGACACCTAAAATCAACATGCCTTCTTTATTAACCACTTCAGGGTGAAATAACTTGGGAAAATTTTCGACAATTAAGAAAACAGAGCCTAAGATCAAAATACTTGAAGTTATCATTGCTCCTAACAGACTAAAACGCTTGTAGCCTAAACTAAAGTTCTGATCAGCCCTTTTATCCGACATTCTCTCTGTTACAAAAGATAAGCCAATCGCTAAAGCGTCTCCAAAATCATGGACTGCATCTGCTAAAATGGCACTGGATTTAAATAAAAGACCAAAAATCAACTCAATGATTGAAAATACTAAATTTAAGAGAAAAGCTATAAATACATTTCGTCTAGCCATCTTCCTACTCCTTTTGTATAATAGTAACAACTTTACTCCCTTATTATCCTAAAAAAAGTGAAAGGAAAATAGAGGCAAAACAAATACTCTGTTCATTTCTGAACATATTGCCTCATTTGTACAGATATGGATCGTCGTGTAAAAAAAACAAAAGAGGCTATCTACACCTCCTTTACTAGCCTACTCAATCAAAAAAGCTATGATGAGCTGACTGTTCAAGAAATTATCAATCTTGCGGATGTCGGACGAAGTACCTTTTATGCCCATTTTGACAGCAAAGAAATGTTGCTTGAGCACCTGTGTCGTGATCTCTTTCACCATACCTTTGAGCAAAAAGAAAATGACCTAGAAGGGCTAATTAGCCATATTCTAAGCCATTTCTATCGCAATCAGGACAAGGTTGCCAGTCTCTTGCTCTCAAGAAATCTCTACTTTATGAACCGCCTCAAACATGAACTGGATAAACACCTCTTTCCCCTCTTTTTAGAAAAAATACAAGGTGAACGAGCGAACTTGCCTGAGGAGCTTTTAAAACATCAGATTAGCTCTGCTTTTATTGAAAGTACGATATGGTGGCTCAAGCAAAGACAGACCATTAGCCCAGAGGAGCTTAGTCAATATCTTTTAGCTTGGATTTGCCCTCAGAATTAAAGTAAGTTTTTTAACCCTAGTAAAAATGTCACATTGACCTCGTGAGTTGACATAGCTATACGAATATAGCGAGAATCTAAGCCCACAAAATCAGAACCATCTCTAACTTGAATACCCTCAGCCGCCAATTGCTCTTTTGCATTTTCTAGCCCTGTATTGATCAATAAATAATTGGTCTGACTAGGGAAGACTTGTGCGCCTAGGGCTTTTAAAGATTGGATAAGAAAGTCACGCTCATGCTCCAACAAAGCATAAGTCTCCTCCATATAAGTTTCATCTTCTAAAGCTAATATGGAGGCTCTTTGTGCCACACTAGAAGTTGCAAACAACTGACCTGATTGACCCAAAGCCGTCAATAGCTCCCGATTACCAGAAATCGCAAACCCTAAACGAAAACCTGCCATCGCATAGGTTTTACTAAAGCCATCAAAAACAATACAATGCTGGCTCTGACTCGCTATCGTTTTTAAGGAAATAGCGTTCCAAGATGGTAAAAATTCTATGAAACTTTCGTCAATTACAAGAAGAACATCTTCTTTTTGGCACTTTTCATGGATTTTTTTTAATAATCCCATCTCGATAACCTGACCAGTTGGATTATTGGGATGACCTAACACCATGACATCCAGATCTGATTTAATCGCATCTAAGACTGATTCATTCAAGATAAACTGATCTTCTGCCTTTAGGAAATAGCGTTCTAATTGACAGCCTGCTTCTTGTAAAACATTAGCATACTCTTCATAAGTTGGTTCAATGATAAGAGCTGACTTGGGAGCACGCGCCAAGACCAAACGCCAAATCAAATCATCCACTCCACTACCACAAAAAATGAACTGGGGCGAGATGGTGTACTTTTCAGATAGCTTCTGACGCAAAAAGAGCGCTTCTCTATCTGGATAATGGTCTCCTTGCTCCAAAATATAACTACTATAATTTCTAACACGCTTTGGTAATCCTAAAGGATTGGTATTGACTGAAACATTAAGCATCTCTTCCTCCTATTTCCTCATTAAAACCCTATTTTGACTCCTAGCAATGACAAATGATAATAAAAAGAAACTCACAATTGTTCCTTCTCGAACAAAAAGCGGAAGATGAAAACAAACACTTATCGCCACTGAGCCTAAAATACTCAAAAAATCCACTCCATAGCGGTAAAATGAAAAACTAAACCGCGTTTGCCCTTCTAGCAATTGACAAACCTTTTCAATAGGAAATTGCAACACGCCATAAGCAATAACGTGACCAATTCCATAACCTACTAAACTTGTTCCGAGAATAAACATTAAAAAATCAAAGATATAGGAATGGATAGCTAGCTGACTAAGCACAGTGTAGGTGAAAAAATTGATCACATACCCAAAACCAAACAAACTCAGCACCATCAGAAAATAATTTCGCCAGCTCCTTTTTTGATCTAGTAAAAGACAGACTAATAAAAATAATAAATTAATTCCTGTTGTAATGACACCAATCGTTATCCTCGAACTCTCAGATAGAGCAACATTAAAAGAGTTAAAACTACTCACCCCGATACCTGCTTTAATGGTCAGACTGACCCCTAAAGCTGACAGAGTATAATACCACAGAGAAAGCCAGACCAGTTTTAAGGACACCGCTATCAACTCCTTTTTTAGTATGATTATTATTATAAAGATTTTATGATAAAATAAATATGCTAAATCTCACACTTGGGAGAGAAAAAATGAAAAAAATTTCCTATAAAGGACAATACCATTTGCCAAAAGAGCTACCTAAAGTAGTCCTTGACCAATCCTTTTTAACAAGCTACTCACATGGAGAGCAAATCCATCAAGCAAATACACCCTTAGATTATCTCTTTTTTATGATCAAAGGAAAAGGCAAAATCCTTCTGACGCAAGAAAATGGAAAAACCACAATCATCCAATTTATTCACCAAAATGATTGGATTGGAGAGTTAACCATTTTAGGCGCAGAGACCGAGACACGAGAAATTCGCTCCATCGGACACACAATCTGTCTGGCTATTCCTATGTCAGTAGTAACAGCTTATCTTCTCAATGATATTACTTTTATTAGACTGATGGGAGCTTATGCTGGGCATAAACTGGTGAGTCGAACCATGCATTTTTCTAAGAACCAAAACTATATCTTAAAACATCGCTTAGCTAGTTTTATTTTAGAAGTCAGCTCTGATAACCTCTATCAAGAAAATCATATGCAAGTGGCAGAATATCTAGGCGTGAGCTACCGCCACCTTTTGCACACCTTTAAAGATTTTCGACAAGAAGGACTCGTCACCAAAGTGGGATACCAGTGCTTTAAGATCAACCTAACAGAGATTGAAAAACTGGCTATCCAAGATCCTAATTAATTTGTGAAAAGGCTTACATTTTTATATTTTATTTGTTATACTCTTATGGTAGAGGGATTTGATTCCCAATCAACTAAAAAGAGGATTTTGATGTGGCAAAAGAACAAGACACACTAATTTACAACATTGACAAAAGCATCAAGAAAAAGGCTGATTTGATTAACTGCCATTACTGGGCTTATGCTGTACGTTCGATTATGGCAAGTGTCTATTTAGCTTTGGGACTAGCAATCTCAGCCTATAGCGCTGACAAACTTAATCATATCGTTGAAGGACTCGGCAAGTTTAGCTATGGCTTGATGTTTGGTTGGTGTTTAGTGATGATTTTATACATGAATGCTGAACTTGGGACATCTAATATGATGTATATGACCTCAGCCATTCATAGAAAAGTCATCCCAACCCGAACAGCCCTTAAAATTTTAGCAACCTGTATCTTCTTTAACTTTATTGGTGCAGTTATTGTCTGCTTCTTACTCTCTTACACAACTCCCTATCAAATTGGCCATGTTGCACCTGATAGTTATCTGATTGAAGCCAGTATTGCTAAATTAGCTAAATCACCTCTCACACAATTTGTGGAAGGAATCTTTGCCAATATCGTTGTTAATATCGCTGTTTTTGTGACCATGCGGATGAAAGATGATGCTGGACGTGTCATTTCTCTTATCTTTATTATCTTTATCTTTGCTTTTTTAGGTTTTGAGCACGTTATTGCAAACTTTTCAACCTTCTCGCTAGCCTTTTTCTCAAATGGAGGACCTGTTGAGGGCATGACATTGGGTTCTATTCTATCTAACTTCTTTTTCTCAGGACTTGGTAACTATGTTGGAGGCGGTCTCTTAATCGGCTTACTTTATAGTTGGTTAAGTAATAAATCAGATCTTTACATTGACTAAATCAAAAAAGTCTGTAGAAAGTACTTCTATTTGAAGAATTTTCTACAGGCTTTTTCCTATTCTAAAATATATAAAAATTTTATATATAAAGTCTTGACTTTTTCTCCTAATAGGTATATATTTTATATATAAAATAATTATATATAAAATTTTTTACACAAGGAGGTGGGATTATGTATTTTCCAGTCCCCTCACTCTTAACAGAGTTTCTTATCCTCGCCATCGTTGAAAAAAAGGCATCTTATGGCTATGAGATTAGCCAGACCGTTAAGCTCGTAGCTGATATCAAGGAATCAACCCTCTACCCTATTTTAAAAAAATTAGAAAAAAGTGGTTACTTAAGCACCTACTCCGAAGAACATCAAGGGCGAAAACGCAAGTACTACACTATCACCAGCTCTGGGCACGCGCAACTGGATTTTTTAAAAACAGAGTGGAGCAACTACAGCCATACTATTACAGATATTATCGAAGGGAGATTAAGACATGAAAAAGACTGAGTATCTAGCTCAACTAGAAAAATACCTAAAAAAATTACCTCACGAAGACTATTTAGAAGCCATGGAATATTTTAATGAATATTTTGATGAAGCTGGACCTGAAGCAGAAGAGGCTGTCATCGCAGAGTTAGGCACTCCAAAAGAAGCCGCTCATGAGCTTATCACCAATCTCCTTGATAAACAATTTGACCAGCAGGTAGAAACACCAAAGCGCAGTCCTAAAGAAATTGTTAGTCTCATTATCTTGGCCATTCTAGCTGCACCAGTTGCTTTTCCTCTTGCCATCTCTATCTTAGCTATTAGTTTTGCTTTTATTGTTGCCATCTTAGCCGTCCTTTTTGCGCTTCTAATGACTGGATTAGGCTTTATCATTACAAGTGGGGTGACTTTTTACGAAACGCTCACTAATCTTTCTGGAGCTAGCTCAAGCCTAGCCTTTGGTATTGGCATTAGCCTTGGTTTACTTGGTGGAGGTATCTTACTCACTCTCATCACCATCACCTTGGGGAAATGGACTGGGCGACTTACTGTCAAAGGACTAAGAGCAGCTTTTAAAGGAGGCAAATAACATGAAATTTAAAAAACTTTGGATTACCGCACTCCTTCTCTGCCTATCAGGAGCAGTCTTAACCACTATGGGGCTGTCAGGAGGAGCTTTAAAAGAACTTGAGAAAACTTATATCACAACAAAACGACAAGACATCACCTTAGAGAAGTTCAAACACTTAGACATTCAACTAAAAAATCAAGGTCTTTGGATTGTTCCTTCTGACGATGATCAGGTACATCTTGAGTACTATCAAGATACCAAACAAAGCCAGAAACCTATCCAGTACCAGTTAACAAATGGTAAGCTGACCTTAACAGATACCCTCACTGAGTTTTCCGGCATACATGTGGCTAATCTAAAAGATTGGGTTCGTTCACTCTCAAATCCCTATCAAAATCAACCTTACACCATCATGCTCTCCATTCCCAAATCCATGACTCTTGATACTATTAAAGCCCAGTCACAAACTGGTGAGATCTCAATTGATCAAGTCAATGTGAAAAATCTTACTATTACTAGCCAAGATGGTAGTGTCATATTGGGGGCAATCCAGCCAGAAACCACACAAATCAAAACGCAAACAGGTGCCATCTCCCTTTCTAAAACCAAACTAACTCAACCCATTCTAGAAAGTATCGATGGAGAAATATCAGATTATGGTAGCCATTTCACACAGGCTCAATTCAAAACACAAACTGCTGAGATTTACCTAGACCAGTCCCTATTTAAAGGTCAGACGGCTATCGCTAGCACTGATGGTAATATCACCCTTCAATTGTCAGAAAACCAAGAATCTCAAACACACATTTCAGCTACTAGCACTGATTTCGGGCAAGTTTCTATTCCTAAAAGTTACGCGAATAACACAAATTCAAGTACCACATTAGATTTAAAAACCGATACAGGAGATATTACCGTTAACCCTAGCTACAGTGAGAACGACGAGTAAAAAGAAACAGGCATGAACCTGAGCTTTAAGTGATTGAGCTTTGCTTTATCCATTCTCTTTTTAACCTTTAACAGCTATGTTCTGAAATTTTACACAAACTATGAAAAAATGCTAGCGTCAGTTAGCATTTTTTTAAAACAATAAAAGACTAATAAGCGCCAAAATAGCAGGTCCACCTTGTGTCAGAATAATTTTCTTATTAGCAGTCAAAGCCCCATAGATTGCGGCTAAAATCACAAAAAGTAAGAAAATCGTCACAATTTCTTTAGGTTGAGTAGAGAAATAAATCCCATAAAGTAAAAATAATGCCACTAAGCCATTATAAATCCCTTGATTTTTAAAGAGATTGTTAACAGAGGCACGTGATAACTCCTCTTTGGACATATTAAAAACACGACTTGTGCTATCAGATTGCGTCGCAATCGTTTCTAAATACATAATATAAAAATGCTCAACAGCAACGACAGTTGCTAAAATAATAGTAATCATTGACATTAGTTTTTTTCTCCTTTTAAATACTCTATGTCCTCTAATCCATTGACTAACTTATTAAGTAGTCTAGATAGCTCTACTTTTTCATCATCCGACAGGATGTGCTCCATCTCTTCTTTTATTTGTAGATGGTGTTCAGGCGGGGAAAGACTTAAATCACGCTTAGCTTTATCAGTAGCATAGACAATCATCTCCCTTTGGTTTTTAGGATTCCGTACTTTTTGAACATAACCTCGCTCCTCTAAAATTTTCATGTGTCGCGTAATGGCTGCACGATCAATCTGTAATAAATCCTCTAACGTTTTTTGGCTACAAGGCTCATGAGCTAATAATTCCTCTAAAAGCTGATAACGCGTTAAACTAATAGCCAGTCTCTCTTCGAATAACTGACTGATCTGTTGTTCACTGACTTTTATTTGATATAAAAGTTTGGGAATAGCCGTCATTTTTCTCCCTCCTTTTGTTGATTTATCAATTGTTGATGAATCAATTATACTATTTAAAAAGAAAAAAGCAAGACTTTCATCTTACTTTTATGAATTTTTTTTGCTTTGACGGTTGTAAAGCCCTGCTCCTAATACGATGAATAGTAGCATAAATAAGCCCAATACTAAAAACTCTTGTCCAGCCTGACCTGTCATTGAAATCGTTTGACGTAATCCAGCTACCGAATAACTCATGGGTAAGAAAGGATTAATCATTTGGAAGAATTTATCAGTCAGAGGCAAAGGGTATGTCCCTGCACAAGAAGCTAACTGTAACAACAACAAGATAATTGACGCAAAAGCACCAAAACGTTCATGCCAAGTATAAAGAGCTGTGACCATTGCCATAAAAGTACAACTAGCCAAAACAGTTAACAGATAGGTTTGCCACTCATGATTAGCTGTTAGGCCAATCAAATGGACAGCAAAGTATAAAATGGTCCCAGCTAAAACAGCTATCACGCCATTGACAGCAAGTTTACGAGAAATCCAATCAAGGCGTCCCTTAGGCTCTTTTCCAGATACTGTTTTTGTAAAAATCATGTTACTTGATAAGGCCGCAACCATTAAAGCTACTGACATCATATAAGGCGCCATTCCAACACCATTTGTTTTGACCTGATCTGTATCGGTGTGGTTTAACGTAACAGGACTAGAGAGGCTAGAAGCATTGTCATCATTAGTTGACACTGTTGACAACTTATCATTAGCACTTGTCAATCCACTCGCTAAAGAAGCAGTTCCCGTGTTTAAACGAGATAAACCATTCATCAAGCTTAAGCCCCCTTGAGCTAACTGAGAAGATCCTGATGAAATTTGACTAGCACCCGAACTTAATTGACCAGCACCATCAACCAATTGTGAAGATTTGCTATTTAATGTCGTTGCACCTTCCTCAAGTTGACTAGCACCTGTAACCAGCTGACTACTATTACTTGATAATTGACTAGCACCTTGTGAAAGTGTCGAAACAGCAGAAGTATAACGCTCTACACCTACTTGAAGTTGATTGGCACCTTCACTAAGCTGATTTTGGAGAGTCTCTACTCCGCCTGCGACTTGTTGGCTTCCTGGAACCAATTGTCCAGATAAAGCTGACGAAATTTGTGTCAATCCACTTGACAAACTTGTCAAACTACTTGAAGCAGCGGGTAGTACTTGGTTTGCTACTCCTTGCAACTGATTAAGACCCGCTTGTTGACTAGAAGTGTCAATAGACGACAAGGTAGATTGTAAACTAGAGACTTGACTCAAAATAGACTGTGCTTCACTTGCTAAAGAACTCCCACCTCCTAGAGCAGAAGTTAATTCAGCTTGCTTATCTGGTGAAAGTGATTGATAAGCTGAAGTAGCCTGAACCTTAGCTAGTGCAGAAGACTCCTCTGAGGCAGAACTTGCAATAGCTTGAGCACTTGCGGCAATGGCTGATAAATAACCTGATACATCAGGCAAGTTTGTTGTCTGAGAACCCAATCCCTGAATACTCGTGTTGAGTTGTTCCAATCCTTGGCTAAGTTGACTAATTTGAGAACTTTGACTTTCTGACAAACCAACTTGACTTGACAGACTGGTTAAGCCAGCTGTCAATTGATTAGCACCATCTACCAAGGTTTGAATCTGGCTCGATGCAGCACTTAGCTGATTAACACCGTTAAGCAAATTAGCTGACTGAGCATCTAGCTGACTAGCACCACTAGCTAATTGATCGACACCATTTGTATAACTGGCAATACCTGAGCTAAGACTGGCAGATCCTGAAGCTAATTGCGAAACACCTGCTGTGTATTGTCCTAAGCCCACTGATAAGCTTTCTGCCCCATCCGAGAAAGTCAAACTCGAACTTGCTAACTGATTTAAATTATCAGATAATGTTTGACTACCATCTGATAGCTGTTTAGAACCATCTTCTAATTGCTGGCTGCCTTTGCTAGCTTCTTCCAACCCATCTGATAATTGAGAAACATTTTTAAAAAGACTACTAGTATAGGTGTAGCTGATATTTTTAGCAACACTGTCTTTTAATTTGCTCATCGCTGTTTCAGCCATCTTACTTGCCACAAAACTGTGTCCTTTTGATGTTTGATAAGAAATGGTCATTTTTTCAGGATGATCAGTTAATAAACTAGCTGCATTTTGAGAGAGATCTTTGGGAAGAGTAACCACCATAAAGTAGGTTCCTTCTTGCAAACCTTTTTCTGCCTTTGATGCGCTGACAAAATGATAGTCCAAAGCCTTATTTTTAGACATATTATCTACCATATCATCACCAATGCTCAATTTTTTCCCTTGATAAGTGGCTACCTTATCTTGGTTTACAACTGCAACAGGTAACTGACTCACTTTTCCATAAGGATCCCACATCGAACTTAGAAAAATAATATTATATAAAGCTGGTATCAATGCTAAACCGAGCATCGTCACCCATAGCATCGGTTTTTTTAGAATTGCTCTCCATTCTTCTAGCATAATTTCTCCCTTTTTAGACATATTGTCTAATTTTTTGATATAATCATATTATACGATTTCATTATGATATTACAATATAAAAACTTTATTTTTAGACATAGTGTATAAAACTGTCTACAAGGAGAAAAGATGACCGAAGAGAACAGAAAACAACGCACAAAAAAAGCCTTAGAAAAGGCTATGGCCAATTTACTCAAACAGCAAAGCTTTGATAACATTACCACCACTAAATTAGTGCAAACAGCAAAAATTAGTCGCTCAAGCTTCTACACGCATTATAGAGACAAGTATGAGATGATTGAGCAATACCAACAGACTGTATTTGCTAACATTGAATATATCTTTGATAAGCACGATTTAGATAAAGAAGCTATTATGTTAGAGGTTTTTGATTACTTAAACAGAGAAGAATTATTAGCTGCCCTTCTCTCTCACAATGGAACACGTGAAATCAAAACATTTATACGACACAAATTGCAAATCCTCCTCACCAGAGACCTACGTTATCGTTTCTCAACAGAAGAGCGCTCTGAATTAGAAGAACTATATAGCGGTATCTACTTTAGTCACGCTATATTTGGGGTCTGCCAAAAATGGATTGCTCGAGGAAAAAAAGAATCCCCTCAAGAAATCACCAAACTCTTACTTCAACTCCTTGGTAAATAACAAATTCACTAGTTTTAGTATGCCTAAATAAAGGAAATTTAGGTCATTCTAATCGCACACATATTAAATTTACTCCAGTAAAAAAGCATCCGAAAGATGCTTTTTTATCATATTATCGCTTCTACTAATCTTGAAATGTTATATTTTCCCACTCTAAGTTTTTACTAACATAATAATTGGAATAATAGGATGACTGATTTTCAGAAACAACATAATATCCTGCTTTTAGTTGAGAATGTTCAATTTTTTTAGCATGATCTTCAAAATAAGAAATATCAGAATCAGTTGAAATATGCAGGGTGGTAGAACCCATACTAAAATATTTAAAGGGGTCTAAGGTATTAATCCCCAAAACAGGTGCTGCACCATTTTTATTCGCCTCTTGTAGATCTTTTTTTAATTCTTGGTTGAGATCAGAAACATTGGCTGAGAAGGCCTCACCAGACCATTCGTCAATCTCTACTTTAACATTTTCTAAGCCTGAGGCTTCTAACGACTGTTCAAGAGAGCGTCGGTACAAATCCATTTTCTCATTTTTAAATAAGGCAACATCAAAAAACTCGCTAAAAAGTTGGCTATCTCGCTCATACGAGTCTGAGTAATGTCCTGTATATAAATCAACAATTTCATTATAAGTATAGGTTGGCTCTTTCTTATTCTTGTCAATTCCAATAACGAAATGGTAGGTCATTTTACTCTGTCCAACCTTTTCTGTATAAGTATAACTCATTCTTTGATTATGTAGATTGGATTGATTCTCCAAGTGACTAATTTCCCCTTTAAAACCTGCCTTTTTATAAATAACAGGAACTCTTTTAGAACTGATTTCATAGGGAACACTTAAGGTACTATCATAAGCATAAAACAAACTAGCAATCGTACCAAGAAAAATCACTGAATATACAACACACACTGTAATAAACAGATACTTCGCTATCTTTTGAATCCTATCTTTTAACAACATAGCATCTTCCTTCACATTTCTTTCATCCTCATATAATTCGTAGGTTTTCACAATCTCAACTTTTACTAGCTTTAACCCAGTAGACTTATAAGTTCTTGTAAGACAAAGCAAAAAGCCCACTGTTGTAGGCTTTTTGTAAGATATATCTTAAAATTAAAGCATTTTGTTGTAGAATTCAACGACAAGTGCTTCGTTGATTTCTGGGTGGATTTCATCACGTTCTGGAAGACGAGTAAGAGATCCTTCAAGTTTTTCAGCATCAAATGATACAAATGCTGGACGTCCAAGTGTTGCTTCAACTGCTTCAAGAATTGCTGGTACTTTAGCTGATTTTTCACGAACTGAAATCACTTGACCAACTTCAACACGATATGATGGAATATCAACACGTTTACCATCTACAAGGATGTGACCATGGTTAACAAATTGACGAGCTTGACGACGAGTAGTTGCAAGACCAAGACGGTAAACAACGTTGTCCAAACGACGCTCTAAAAGAGTCATAAAGTTGAAACCAAGAGTTCCACCTTTAACTTTTGAAGCTTGTACGAATAAGTTACGGAATTGTTTTTCACCCATACCGTAAGTGAAACGTAATTTTTGCTTCTCAGCTAATTGCAAACCGTATTCTGAAAGTTTTGAACGGTTGTTTGGTCCATGTTGACCTGGAACGTAGTTACGACGAGCAAGTTCTTTACCTGTACCTGTAAGAGACAAACCTAAACGACGGGCTTGTTTCCATGATGGTCCTGTATAACGTGACATAAAAATGTCCTCCTAAAAATAATATAATTTGTAGGAAATAACGTCTTAGAAGATCCTGATTCGTGCAGGAAATCTTCGCCTAAACAGCAAAGGTTACTTTTCTAGCTGACTTCCTGTTGACGAGCTTCATATCTTCCTGCTGTTATTTCACACAAATTACATTCTATCATATACCGAGATATTTGTAAAGTTCTATCTCCTCTAATTTAGAGTAGTTTTTTAAAATTAGGCTGATTTTCCTTTATATTAAGCTCCATCAGCATAACTTTTTCAGCCTTTGGTACATGAAAAAACAGTCCAGTGGACTGTTTTTTTAATCAAAATATCTAATTAGTGTTTTTTCTGTTAAAATATCTGAATATGTATATGACTCTACATAAGTATTATCAATAGCACCAGGAATGGCAGCTTCATCTCGATACTCTACAATAAATAAAGAAGGATAAACTTCAATTAAGCGACCAACCTTGGTCTTTTCACGCTTACGGCCATTTTCTAGGGTCAACTCAACCTCTTGTCCCTCATGGTTTTTTATATCTTCCTTTATTTTCTTCATCTTAGCAACATCTGAAAATGCATCACTCATCTTTTTCTCCTATCTTTCTTCAAATTGTGCAATGCTAGAAAACTTGTTATATTCTTTTTGGAACATTAATTTGACTGTTCCTCGGGCACCAGCACGGTTTTTTTCCAAAATAACTTCAATTGTATTATCTACCACATGATCTGGATCATCTTTATCACTACGATCATAATAATCATCACGATATAAAAAAGCTACGATATCGGCATCTTGTTCAATTGACCCTGATTCTCGAATATCTGATAAAACTGGTCGCTTATCTTGGCGTTGCTCCACTCCACGTGACAATTGGCTCAGCGCAATCACAGGAACACGTAATTCTTTGGCCAAAATTTTAAGTTGTCGGGAGATATCAGAAACTTCTTGTTGACGATTTTCTGGCTTTGTCCCAGTAATCAGTTGTAAATAATCAATGACAATTAAACCTAGACCACCCACTTCTTTTTCTAATTTACGCGCTCTAGCACGGATTTCAGTAATCTTTATCCCTGGAGTATCATCGATATAGATCGGAGCTTCTGCCAAGTTCCCCTGTGCAATGGTCAAACTTTGCCACTCCTCCTCTGTTAACTGCCCTGTTCGTAAGTGATGAGCGTCAACAAGACCTTCAGATGCCAACATACGATCAACCAGACTTTCTTTTCCCATTTCCAAAGAAAATATAGCCACAGGTTGTCTCATTTTAGTCCCAACATTTTGAGCGATATTCAACACAAAAGCAGTCTTACCGACAGCTGGACGTGCCGCTAGAATAATCAACTGATCAGGGTGTAAACCTGTTGTAATCTTATCTAAATCTCTGAATCCTGTCGGTAATCCAGTGACATCAGATGTTTGTTGAGCTCGAATTTCTAAATTTTCATAGTTGATGGCTAACACTTCTGAGATTTTACTAAAGCCACTCTTATTGCTTTTCTCATTGATATCAATCAGAGATTTCTCTGCCCCTGATATAATATCCTCTGAGGGTGTTGTCGCATCATAAGCTTGGTTGACAGATTCTGTCAACTTACTAATGATGTTGCGCAACATTGCTTTTTCTGCAACAATCTTAGCATAATATTCTGCATTGGCACTTGTAGGCACGCTATTGACAATCTCTAAAAGATAAGTCATACCTCCAATATTCTGTAAATCATCTTGATTACTTAAAATTGTTCGAATTGTCAAAGCATCAATCGCATCATCACGTTCGCTTAGAGTAATCATCGCTTCAAAGATGATCCTATGTGCGTACTTATAAAAATCCTTAGGCTCAATGTATTCTCGTACCGTAATTAACTTATCAGGTGATATAAATATAGACCCCAAAACAGACTGCTCTGCCAGTAAATCTTGAGGCGGAATACGGACATCAAGTGTCTGTTCAGACAAGCTTGTCACCTCCTAATCATTTCATAAGTTTACGCTTGGTTGACACGTATATTGATAACCCCTTCAACCTCTTTATGGATTTTCACCGGAACATCAATTAATCCAATAGCACGAATAGGTTGTTCAACCTTAATATGACGCTTATCAAGCTTAATCCCAAATTGCTTAGCCAATTCTTCAGCAATTTTCTTAGCGGTAATAGACCCAAAGGTTCTACCATCAGGACCAACTTTTTCTGTAAACTGAACTAGGGTTTCCTCTTTTTCCAACAAGGCTTTGATTTCTTTAGCTTCTGCTAGCAACTCTGCTTCTGCTTTCTCTTGAGACTTTTGTTTACCACGCAATTCTCCAATTGCTTGACTGGTTGCCTCTTTGGCAAGATTTTTCTTAATAAGGAAATTTTGAGCATATCCTGTTGGAACTTCTTTTACTTCTCCTTTTTTTCCTTTACCTTTAACATCTTGTAAAAAAATAACTTTCATTTTTATGACTCCTTATATTGATAATCTGATCTTATCTTTGTTACTAATATCTCTCGAACTTGCTCAATCGTCTCGCCGTCAATCTGACAGGCAGCTAAATTAAAGTGACCGCCGCCACCAAGATCTTCCATAATCCTTTGGACATTGATTTTACTTCGACTTCGAGCTGAAATGGCGACTTGCCCTCTATTATTACGTGTCAGGACAAAACTAGCTTCTATTCCTGACATCTCTAGCATCGTGTCTGCTGCTTTGCTAGCAATGACATTAGTGTAAACTTTATCATCATGACCACTTGCAACAATAATATTAGGAACGATACGCTCTCCTTGTAAAATTAATTCATTAATTGAACGGTATTCTTCAAAGTCAACAGCCGAGATATTTTGAATTTCCACACTATCACTGCCATTAGCCCTAAGATAACTGGCGACATCAAAGGTGCGACTAGTGACACGTGTCGTAAAATTCTTCGTGTCAAGCATAATTCCTGCCATCAAAACGCTAGCCTGTACCTTACTAAGCTTGTTGGTATGTGCATTTTGAAATTGGATTAACTCCGTCACTAACTCACTGGCACTACTAGCACCACTTTCTATAAACGTCAATACAGCCTGACTTGGAAAGTCTTTATCGCGTCTATGGTGGTCCACCACAATAACCTGCGTGAATTTCCTGTAAAATTCCTCTGAGAGTGTTAATTGGATTTTAGAATGATCAACCATAATGAGTAAGGATTCTTTGGTTACCTTACTCATGGCATCTTCCACTGTTATAAGATGACTTTTGGCATCGGCCATCAAACGTCCTAAGGCTTTTCTAATATCTGAAGTTAATTCGTTTGGATTATAAACAGTGTAAACTTTGTCAATGATATTAGAAGCAAAAAAATCCATCCCCACAGCAGATCCTAAAGCATCCATATCTAAATTTCTATGACCAACAATAAAAACAGAATCCACGGATCTGATACGATCAGAAATTGCAGTCATCATCGCTCGAGTTCGAGTTCGAGAGCGTTTAACCGTTGACACAGTACCACCACCAAAGTAAAGTAACTCTTTGTGCTCTCCAACTTCTTTGACAACAGCTTGATCCCCGCCTCTAACTAGGGCCATATTGAGATTTTCCAAAGCTACTCTGCCAATCGTATCGTGTTGATGATCGCCATAAGAAACCCCTATACTCAGGGTTAAAGGAAGATTTTGCTCTTGCGAAGCATTTCTAAATTGCTCTATTAGGGCAAATTTTCCATTAATTAAATCATCTAAGACACCGTAAGACGTGAAAAAATAGAATCGGTCCATATTAACCCGTCTATAAAAAATATCCTTTGATTTAGAAAAGCTTGAAATAAAATTGGCAATGAAACTATTGATTTGAGAAACTTCCGCATCTGATAATTCTTCAGTCAAATCATCGTAATTATCTATAGAAATAATCCCAATAACTGGTCTTGCAAACCTTAACTGAGTGCTAACCTTAGCATCAACAGTGCTATCAAAAAAATAAAATAAACCAGATGACTCATCTAAATTCGTCAGATAGTAATTTTTTCCAACTCTAATGCGCTGATTACTGGCATTGGCACGTTTACTTTTAATCAAGCGGCTAATGCTTTGACTATTAAATTTACCGTCATCATCAGAAAATATGAGCTGAGCATAGGGATTAAACCACTCCACTGCATAAGTCTCTGGATGGAATTTAATGACGCCAACAGGCATGGTATCTAATAAGTTTTTTAAACTAACCTCTGTCTCATCATTAAGGCGTTCTATTTGCTCAATTTCATTCCACTCATATGTTATTTTTTGATAGTAAAGCAAATAAATTAATGTTGCTAGGGCTAAAAAAACAACAAAAAGAAGACCTATCTTTGAAGATATTATCAAGCTAAAAATTGCTACGATACCAAACAAAATCATACCAATCATGATCAACTGAATGGTGTCAAAACGAATCTTTTTCATTTATCTAACCTCTTAACTAGCAATTATAACATAAAATTGCCTTAAAATAGATTACAATTGCATGTTAAGTGAGATCTATCAATTCTTCCGACGCGCTTTATTATTCCCTTCTAAATAAACCATCAAGATAGAAATATCTGCTGGATTGACCCCAGAAATTCGACTGGCTTGACCAATGGTCTCAGGATTGATTTTCTTAAACTTCTGACGCGCTTCTGTTGCAATCGAGTCAATTGCATCCCAATCAATGTTACTTGGAATACGCTTTTCTTCCATACGCTTCATCTTTTCAACCTGATCTAAGGCCTTATTGATATAGCCCTCATATTTAATTTCTGTCTCAATCAGTTCAATGAGCTTCGCATCTAAATCCTCAGCTGCGGGGCCAACAAAAGAAACCACATCTTGGTATTTCACTTCTGGACGTCGCATAAATTCTTTAGCTGTTACAGCATCTGCTAGGGGTTTAAAGCCCATTTCTTCCACTTTTTTATTAGTTGCTGCGACAGGTTTTAATTTTATAGATTCTAGGCGATTAAGCTCATTATCAAATTGGTTCTTCTTAATTTCAAAGTGTGTCCAACGCTGATCATCAACCAGACCAACCTGACGACCAATAGGGGTAAGGCGCATATCTGCATTATCATGGCGAAGAATCAAGCGATACTCTGCTCGACTAGTTAAGAGGCGGTAAGGCTCCAGTGTCCCTTTTGTCACCAAATCATCAATCATCACACCAATGTAAGCATCACTACGTTTTAAAATTAACTCTGGTTTACCTTGAACTTTCAAGGCTGCATTAATCCCAGCAATCAAACCTTGACCTGCTGCCTCTTCATAACCTGATGTGCCATTGGTTTGTCCTGCTGTAAAAAGACCAGACACTAGCTTAGTCTCTAAAGTTGCACGCAGCTGATGAGGTAGAATGATATCATATTCTATTGCATATCCGGTACGCATCATTTCAGCTTTTTCCAAGCCTTTAATAGAGTGGAGCAACTCCTTTTGTACGTCTTCTGGTAAACTCGTGGAGAGTCCTTGGACATAAATTTCTTCAGTATCCCGTCCTTCTGGCTCTAAAAAGAGTTGGTGTCGTTCCTTATCTGCAAATCGAACAATCTTGTCTTCAATAGATGGACAATAACGTGGGCCAACCCCTTTTACGATTCCTGAAAACATGGGAGCACGGTGCAAATTATTATTGATGATATCATGACTATTTTGATTGGTGTAAGTCAACCAGCAAGGCACTTGGTCTGTAACATAATCTTCGTCTTTTGATAAAAATGAAAAATGATTTGGTGTTTCATCTCCTGGTTGAATTTCTGTAACACTGTAATCAATCGAGCTAGCTTTAATCCTTGGAGGTGTCCCTGTTTTGAAACGCCCAATTTCAAAGCCTAAGTCACGAAGATTGTCAGCCAATGTCACAGACGCTAAACTGTTATTAGGACCTGAAGCATATTTCAAGTCTCCTAAAATAATTTCTCCTCGAAGAGCCGTTCCTGTCGTTACAACAACTGCTTTAGCTGAAAAATATTGGTTTGTTGCTGTTCTAATCCCAATAGCTTTACCATCTTCCACTAAAATTTCATCTACCATCGTTTGACGAAGGGTTAGGTTCTCTTGATTTTCAACTGTACGTTTCATACTAAGAGCATAAAGTGCCTTATCAGCTTGAGCACGAAGCGCACGAACTGCTGGACCTTTGCCAGTATTTAACATTTTCATCTGAATGTAAGTTTTATCGATATTTTTGCCCATCTCTCCACCCAAGGCATCGATTTCACGGACAACAATCCCTTTAGCTGATCCTCCAATCGAAGGATTACAAGGCATAAAAGCCAACATATCAATATTAATCGTTGCTAATAGAGTCTTACACCCCATTCGACTAGCAGCTAGGCTAGCTTCAACTCCTGCATGTCCTGCACCAATTACAATAACATCATAATCTTCAGTAAATGTATATGTCATATTTTCCTCTTTTCTAAAATTTCTTCGAGATATGGAACTAAATTTTTCTTGTTTTCATCGCTACTGGTAAACCATAGAAAATCAGTATGCTCTTCTGGATCAAGAAGAATGGTATTGGGCTGTTCAGGAAGTGTTACTTCATAGACCAGCCTTGTAAACACCGTCTGTTTTTCTTCATCAAACTGACTATCTTCATGGATAATGGTCAGATTTTCCTTTTCTATCGAAATACCTGTTTCTTCAAAACACTCTCTCACTGTAGCATCACGGGGTAACTCATTCTCCTCAACACGACCACCCGGAATATCCCAATACTGCGGAAATACATTTGGCTCTCCACGCTTAATCTGCGAACGCTGAATAATCAAGTGACTGTCTGCAACAGTCAGCAAGACATGGGCAATCAATTTAACCGGCATGGTTTCCTCCGCTACTTTAGTTGTCCGTCCCAGTTAGCTAACTCGGTCTTAAGAAAGGCTGGATTGAGATCCAGTTTCTCTAAGTCCGCAAAAGTAACCCATTCACACTGACGAATAGAATTTCCTTCTTCCAGATTGGGAGTTGGATTAGACAGTGGGGTAACTATATAGAGAAATTCAATCTGATGATAGGATTTCTCCTGCAAGGTGAACTGATTTTCAACGATGAAAGCTAGTGGTCCAACCTCCACATCAATTCCGATTTCTTCTTTCATTTCCCGTTGCACAGCCTCTTCGGTTGTTTCGCCAAGCTGAATAGCTCCACCTAAGGTGTAATATTTCCCCTCAGGTGACTTAACAAGATAAAGTTTCTCATCTTGTACCACCAAGCCCGTCGCCCGAACACCGAAGATTTGATTGTCATGTCTCGTTCTGAAATCCATCTTCTCTCCCCAATCGCAAAAAATAGCCAAAACTCTCGAAAATTGTAGGACAAAAAAGCCTACAATTCCCATGAGCTTTGACCATCATGATGATTGTTACCCTTATTCTATCAAAAGATTTGTAGAATTTCAAATCTGGTGTTACGTTAACGTTTCAATATATTCTAAGCCCCAAGCCTCAACAGCATCCAGCACCGAACGAAATTTTTCGCCCATTTCAGTCAAGCTATACTCTACACGAGGGGGGACTTCTGCATAGACCGTACGACTAATAATGCGATCCTCCTCCAATTGTCTAAGGTGCCTTGTTAACATGGTTTGAGTAATACCTGGAATCAGTCGCTGTAATTCATTGAAGCGTTTCGTTCCTGTACTGAGTTGATAGATAATCACCAATCCCCACTTACCAGTCAAGACTTTTTGTGTTGTTGCAAAAGGACAAATACCGTATTCACTAACTTTTTTCAAAAAACTTCTCCTTTATTTATCACAATAGTATCACTTTTGATACCAACAAATGAAAAAGTACCTACTTGCATAATTGACTACTTCCACTATAATTGTACTATATCAAAAAAATTGGAGGACATCAAATGTCAACAAACTTGGAAATTTTTAATGCCTATAACAATGCTCTCATCGCTGGTGATTTTGCAGCTCTTTTTGAAACTATGGCAGATGACATTATCTGGCATCAACCCGGAAATCATTCAATATCTGGTGCTAAAATTGGTAAAGAAGTACTCGGAGCACATCTAGCAACTTTCGCCGAAAAAACAAATGGAACTTTCAAAGTAGTGACAAACTGGGTGTCCGATAATGATACTCTCGTTGCCGCTAACGTAACATTCCTCGGTACTCGAACAGATGGTGAAGAACTAAACATGAATGGTATCGATCTTTTCCGTATGGAAGATGGTAAAATCAAAGAAGTTTGGCTCTTCTCAGCCGACCAAAAAGCTGAAAATGCTTTCTGGGGATAAGATAAAAAGCTTAGCACGAGGGTGCTAAGCTTTTTATTTTTGATTAAATATACTGACAAGCCTCTCCATCTTTATAGGCCATGTCAATCATGCCACCGCCTAGACATTCTTGTCCGTCGTAGAAAACTACGGCTTGTCCTGGTGTGATTGCTCGTTGTGGCTCTGCAAAGATGACTTCTGCCTTGTCCCCTTTCACCTTGACAGTCACTTGACTATCTGGTTGACGATAACGAAACTTAGATGTACATTCCAACGTGAATTCTTCAGGCATATCGCGTGTAAAGTGGACTTGACTTGCTTGTAAAGAGGTTGACATAAGAGATTCATGATAGAAACCTTGGCCGACATAGAGAATATTTTGGGATAGGTCTTTTCCGACAACAAACCATGGAGTATTGTCCCCACCGATTTGTCCACCGATACCAAGCCCTCCACGTTGTCCAATGGTGTAATACATCAAGCCTGCATGTTCTCCCATATCACGACCATCAACCGTCATCATACGACCTTTTTGAGCAGGTAGATACTGACTGAGGAACTCTTTAAAGTTTTTTTCACCAATAAAACAGATTCCTGTTGAATCTTTCTTTTTAGCTGTTGCTAAACCAGCCTTCTCAGCAATCTCACGAACTTCAGATTTTTGCAAATGTCCCAAAGGGAACATAGTTTTCTGCAATTGTTCTTGTGATAATTGGCTAAGGAAATAGGTCTGATCCTTACCATTATCTGCTCCACGTAGCATATGAACGATACCATCTTCATCACGTGACACCTGAGCGTAATGACCAGTCGCAACATAGTCTGCTCCTAAATTCATAGCATAATCCAAGAAAGCCTTGAATTTGATTTCCTTATTACACATGACATCAGGATTTGGCGTGCGCCCCGCCCGATACTCTGCCAGAAAATACTCAAATACACGATCCCAATACTCTTTTTCAAAGTTGACAGAGTAGTAAGGAATACCAATTTGGTCTGCCACAGCTGCCACATCTTTATAATCTTCTGTGGCGGTACAGACCCCAAATTCATCTGTGTCATCCCAGTTTTTCATGAAAACGCCAACAACATCATAACCTTGCTCTTTTAAAAGAAGAGCCGTAACAGATGAGTCAACACCTCCACTCATACCAACAACAACACGTGTTTTAGAGTGATCACTCATTATTCTTCTCCCATCAATATAAGATACCTCAGCTTAAAATCAATACCAAAAACATTTAAGATTTTCCGTCTCTAAAATGTTAAGCTTGACCTTTTCGCTCAGGTTCAATGTTAACTTAGCAGTATGATCTAAGTCATCAAAATTCGATTTGAAGGTCGATTTTGAAACGCAAAACTTGCGCCTAAACATTATATCACGATGTATCTGGAATGCAAGCGTTAAACGATGCCATTTTTTATTCTCTTCAATAATTTGTTATAATAAAACTGCGTTAAAAAAGGAGATCAAATGATGAAAGCACTAAAATTTCAATCCGTTTTTGATATTATTGGCCCTATCATGATTGGACCATCATCAAGTCATACAGCAGGAGCAGTGCGCATAGGAAGAGTCGTCGCCTCAATTTTTCACGATATTCCAGAGGAAGTTGAGTTTGAACTCTATCATTCCTTTGCCAAAACTTATAGAGGACACGGGACTGACTTGGCTTTAGTTGCAGGGATTCTAGGAATGGAAACAGATGACCCTAGGATTCCTAAAAGCCTTGAGATTGCTCATCAAAAAGGCATTAAAGTCTATTGGAAACTCAACAAAGAAAGTAATACTCCTCACCCCAATACAGCTAAAATTACGGTCAAAAAGGAAAATAAGAGCATGAGTATTACTGGAGTTTCTATCGGTGGAGGGAATATTCAAGTCACTGAACTTAATGGTTTTTCTGTTTCTTTAAAGATGAATACACCAACCTTGATTATTGTCCATCAAGATGTTCCTGGAATGATTGCTAAAGTCACCGACATCCTATCCTCACAACACATCAATATTGCCCAAATGAACGTGACACGTGAAAAAGCTGGCGAGAAAGCCATTATGATTATTGAAGTGGATTCTAGAGATTGTGAAAAAGCGATGTTAGATATCCAAAATATCCCTCATTTACATAATGTCACTTACTTTGATTAGAAAGGATTGCTATGTTTTATTCCATAAAAGAATTGGTCCAACAAGCAGATGATTACCATAATGGTAGTGTTGCTGACTTAATGATTGCCACTGAAATGGAACTCTCTGGTCGCCACAAAGAAGAAATTATTTCTTTAATGTCTAAAAACCTTGATGTCATGCTTGACTCTGTTCAAAAAGGGCTAGATAATCGTCAGTCTATCAGTGGGCTCACTGGAGGAGATGCTCTAAAGATGGATCGTTACATCCAACAAGGACCTACCTTATCCGATACCACAATATTGATGACTGTTCGAAATGCCATGGCCGTTAATGAATTAAATGCCAAAATGGGACTGGTATGCGCAACACCTACAGCAGGTAGTGCTGGTTGCCTACCAGCAGTCCTATCAACGGCTACCCAAAAACTCCAACTTAACCAAAAAGAACAGCTTGATTTTCTATTCTCAGCAGGTGCTTTTGGTCTTGTCATTGCCAACAACGCCTCTATCTCTGGTGCAGAAGGTGGCTGTCAAGCTGAGGTTGGGTCTGCCGCTGCCATGAGTGCTGCTGCCCTTGTCTTAACAGCTGGTGGGTCTGCTTACCAAGCAAGTCAAGCTGTAGCTTTTGTGATAAAAAACCTTTTAGGATTGATTTGTGATCCTGTTGCTGGGCTTGTCGAAGTCCCTTGTGTCAAGCGTAATGCTTTAGGTAGTTCCTTTGCATTTGTCGCTGCTGACATGGCTTTAGCTGGAATTGAATCAAAAATACCAGTTGACGAGGTAATTGATGCGATGTATCATGTTGGCTCTAGTCTTCCTACTGCTTTTCGTGAAACAGCTGAAGGAGGTCTTGCCGCTACACCTACTGGAAAACATTATGCCAAAGAAATTTTTGGAAAATAATTTCTTTGACTTGATTAAATAGACTAAAACAAACTGCGTTTAACATCCTTATTTTTTATAAACCATCTAATAGAAATCATTTCTATTAGGATTTAATCTCATGCCCAAAAGTTTACATATTGACAATCATCTTTACACTGTCTTTACAGGAGGAAACAATGAAAACAATACTATTTGACCTTGATGGCACTCTATTAGACAGTAGCCCAGGCATTCGACACTGTTTTATCAAAACCTTTAAGGAGCTTGGACTGCCTGTACCAAATAATCAAACCATTCAGAGTTTCATAGGACCTCCTCTTGAAACCACTTTTAAAACAATTAATCCAAATCCTGAGTTTATCCAACGTGCCATTCAAACCTATAGACACTATTATCAAGAAACAGGTGTTTATGATGCTACTGTCTATGAGGGAATCGTGCAGGCTTTGGAAGAATTAGTGAGGTCTGGCTATCAACTCTTTATCACAACAAGTAAAAATCAAGAAATGGCCACTCTTATGATGAAACATTTTAAACTTGACAAATACTTTACAGCTATCTATGGCTCTACACCAACCGCTTTTATCAAAGCTGATGTTATCAAACGGGTTATAAATGATTATCATCTGACATTGCATGAAACTTGTATTATTGGCGATACCAAATTTGACATTATTGGTGGAAAAACAATAGGCATCAAGACCATTGCCGTAACTTGGGGATTTGGACAATCTAAAGATTTAGCACAAGCAAATGCTGTCATTAAACAACCTTCTGATATCAAAAAAGCCCTTGAAACTATATAAGTTTCAAAGGCTTTTTTACATACCCCAGGCAGATAAACCTTGAGCATTATAAGCATTTAGAGCTGCGTTAACTTGATCTTGCACAGTAGCTGTCGAGCCCCATCCTGGCATAGTCTGAAAGAGACCAGAAGCACCCGACGCATTTGATGCAGTTGCATTACCATTTGATTCACGCGCAATAATATATTCCCAAGTTGATTGTGGAACGCCTGTTGCTGCTGCCATCTGTGCTGCTGCCTGACTGCCAACTGTACCCGCTGTATTTCCATTACTAAGCACATAACCTGTTTGCTGGACTGGAGCTGAGGCTTGACTATAAGCAACTGTCGTTTGTGGAGTAACGGACTGTTCTGCACTATTGGAATAAGCCACCTGCTCTACATAGACTGGAGCAGTATCTGTAGCCTGAGTAACTGATGCGCTCTGCGTTGCTTCTGTAGAGGTCACCAAAGTATTAGTATCATCTGACATTGTGACATCAGCCATATCTACCTCTGATTCCGATACAGATACAGGTACAGATACAGGTACAGAAGTACTCTCTTTCTGAGAACTTGCACTTTCAACCAATAATTTTTTATTTAAACTACTAGTGGAAGTTACTGATAAATTTTTTTCTGACTTAGAAGAAACTTTTTCTTGTCCAAGAACTGTTAAAACTGCCACTAAACAAGTAAGTAATAGACTAGCTATAATAGCTAGTAGTTTCATTCTTTTTACTTTAGCCAAATGTAATTCTTTACGACGCATATTTTTTATCCTACCTTTTTCTTTTCCGTTATCCATCATAGCTTTTAAATGTTACCTGCATTTTGATCTTGTGTTAAAAATGTTACAAAAAAATTTAGTTTTTACAAAAAAACGTTTTCATAATAGATAAAAAAATTCATCAGAAAAAACTGATGAATTTATACTATTAATACCAACCATTAGCTAGCCAGAATGACTTAGCTGCTGACCATGAACCATAACGAGAAGTAACATAATTATCTGCTACTTTTTCTTGATTTTCAGGTGACAAATCACCATTCAAATATGAGATGGTTAATTGGTAACGACCATAATACTGACCATTTTGCGCTGTATAACTGCCACTAGATTCTTTTTGTGCAATCCACTCTTTTGCTTCCGCATCAGCTGCACTCAAACTGCTTGTTGTTGCAATTTCTGTTGTGCTAGAAGTGGAGCTACTATTAGTTGTTGCTGTGCTAGCAGTAGATGATAACTCCAAAACTTGCCCAACAGATAAGGTATTAGCATCAGTCAACTGGTTTAAAGAAACCAAACTATCCACACTCGTTTGATGAGTGGCTGCAATAGAAGATAGTGTATCACCTGATTGCACTGTATAGCTATCTGCATTAACCAAGGCTGGTGCAAAAATTCCAGCTGCTGTTGCCAAAGTAGCTACTCCTAGTTTGATAGAATTTTTCTTTTGATTTAGTACTGATTTGATAGTCATAATAGACTCCTTTATTTTTTCTTGATGTTCTATATGATATCCTTTCTTTATTACTTTAGTTTTGTGCTTTAGTTAAAAATGTTACAACTGTATTGAAGACAGATAAAAAACCGTCTTTAAACAAGACGGTTTTAAGGTGATTTAAGAAAGAACAAAAGAATTCCCAAACCAATCAAAATCATTAAGCTTATACTGTCTTTCCCTTGCCACTTCAGTTGACGAAACTTACTACGACCATCTCCACCTTGATAACCTCGTGCTTCCATTGCTGTTGCTAAAGCATCAGCTCTTTTAAAAGACGAAGCAAATAAAGGGATTAAAATAGGAATAACAGACTTTACCCTCTCTATCAAGTTACCTTCACCAAAATCAACCCCTCTTGCCCGCTGAGCATTCATAATTCTTGTCGTATCATCCATAAGAGTCGGCACAAAGCGTAAACTCAATGACAACATCAAGCCTATTTCATGTACTGGCACTTTAAACCGCTCTAATGGCTTTAAAAGAGATTCTACTGCATCAGCTAAGCTCAATGGCATGGTTGTTAAGGTTAATAAGGTTGAAAAGAAAATAATCAAAACAAACCGCATAAAAATCAAGCCAGCCTGACTTAGACTATAATCTGTAATTTTTAGAAAAGCAAAGGACCAAATAACAGCTCCACCTTGAGTAAATAACATCTGAAAGATAGTCGTAAACAAAATCAAGCCTATCATGGGCTTTAAACCGCCAATAAAGAAGCGAAAAGGAATTTGAGAAAGTAAAACAGCAAATAAAGTAAAAACAAGCATAATAACATTTGTTATGACATTATTAGCCCAAAATATGATACCAATAAAAATAAACATGGCTAGAAGTTTAGTCCTAGGGTCTAGACGATGAATAAAAGACTGACCTGGAATATAACGTCCTAAGATCAACTTATCCATGTCCCACCTCCTTAATAAACTCCTCTAACGTAATTGGTAAACGCTCAAATTGACAGCCCTTAAGCGCCAATTTTTGAGCAAATTTAGTGATTTTAGGGACACCAAGTTGTTTTTCTTCTAATAAGGTCACATCTTGAAAAACTTGCTGAGGAGAACCTGATAAAATGACACATCCCTTTTCTAAAACATATACTTCATCAGCATAGTCTGCAACGTCATCCATTAAATGTGTTACCAAAACCAAGGTCATCCCTGATTGATGTAACTCTTTAAATAAAGACATCAACTCCAAACGTCCACTTGGATCTAAACCTGCAGTTGGCTCATCCAAAACCAAGACACTAGGTTCCATGGCTAAAATACCTGCAATCGCAACACGTCTCATTTGTCCACCTGATAAATCAAATGGATTTTTATCAAACAATGACTCTGGAATACCTACCAAGTTCAATTTTTCACGCGCTATCTGCTCTGCTTGTTCTTGTGATACCCCAAAATTTTGTGGACCAAATGCCACATCTTTTAAAACTGTTTCTTCAAAAACTTGACTCTCAGGAAATTGAAAAACAAGACCAACTTCCTTTCTCAGTGATTTGATGTCCTTATTTTTAGAGGTCGGTGTAATAGTACGTTCATTGACTATCACAGATCCCTTTGTTGGGATAAGTAGGCCGTTTAGAAGTTGCATAATGGTTGATTTTCCACTTCCAGTATGGCCGATAAAAGCAGTAAAACTCCCATCCTTAATTGCAAGGTTAATATCAAAAAGAGCAGGACCTTCAAATGGGGTACCCTGCTGGTAAGTATAACTCACATTTTGGAGATAAATTCCCATAAACTCTGTTCCAATTCTTCTTCTGTTTGATAAGCCTCTGGTTTAAACCCAGAAAACTGTTGTTCAAGCGCTAAACTCAATTTTACCGTAAAGGGAAGGTCTAACCCTAAATCTAACAACTCTTCGCCTTTTGAAAAAAGCTCCCTAGGCGTGCTAGAAAAAGCTACTTGACCTTTTTTCATCACCAAAACTCGATCGCTAAGAGCCACCTCATCTAAATCATGCGTAATAGAAATAACGGTTACACCTGACGATTGATGAATAGACTTAATAGTCTCAATCAATTCTAAGCGGCCCTTAGGATCTAACATACTGGTTGCTTCGTCTAAGATAATAATATCTGGTTGCATAGCAACAACTCCTGCTATGGCAACACGTTGTTTTTGTCCACCAGATAGGCGTGCTGGTTCTCGTGTCCTAAATTCTGTCATTCCAACCAATTCCAAAGCTTGATTGACACGCTGGCGCATCTCCTCATAAGCCACACCTTGATTTTCCAATCCAAATGCAATGTCATCCTCAACAGTAGCCCCTACAAATTGATTGTCTGGATTTTGAAAAACCATACCAATTCTACGACGTAAATCCCAAACATTATTTTCTGTCAATTCTTGTCCCATGATCTTAATGACCCCTGATTCAGCAGGGAGCAGACCATCAATTAATCGAACCGTTGTGGACTTACCACTCCCGTTGTGGCCAATAATTGATAACCATTCTCCTTTTTCAACTGAAAATGTTACACCATCTAGTGTATAGCGGTCTTGATGGCTATCATATTTAAATTTTAGGTTTTCAACTTCTATACTTTTCATAAGCGTTATTTAAAGGTGTCTTTAAAAAGGAAACTTGCTCCTTTAAAGTAATCATAACCTGAATAAAGAGTAAAAAATAAAGAAATATAGAGCATAATTTGTCCAAGCAAGTTAAAATGACAAAACAGTAAAATCACCGCCAGCATTTGTGTCGCAGTTTTTATCTTACCTGGCATAGCAGCCGCTAGTACCTCACCACCAGTTTCAACCAATAACAGTCGCAAACCTGTAACAGCCAATTCTCGACAAATGATCAAAGCTGCAACCCAGGCTGGAGCCATACCAAGACCAACCAACATGATAAATGCGCTCATCACCAACATCTTATCCGCCAATGGATCTGCAAATTTTCCAAAATTGGTCACGACCTTCCATTTCCGTGCCAAATAACCATCTAAATAGTCTGTCAAAGAGGCCACAGCAAATAAAACAGCTGCTACAACATGCCAAAATAAACTATTAGGTAAAGAACTCACTATCAAAAAAATAGGAATCATAATAATCCTAATAAGAGTCAATAAGTTAGGAATGTTTTCTTTTTTTATCATCTTAATAACTTTCTTTTATTCAATATTTAAGGTAATGTAACTAGCATCAGTTGCTGATAAACCGGATAAATCTACAGCTTGGCCACCAATTTTTACAGAAATGCCATTGGCAGATCCTAGACTAATGACGGCATTTGAAACACCGTCTTGAAGCGTTACGGTGTGAGAAGAATACCCCTCCCCTAAAATAATACCAGCTTCATCAATATCTGCATTAGTGACACTAAACCATGCTTCTGAAGCACCATCAAGACTGACCTCGATTGTTATAGGTTGGGACATATTTTTCGCTGTCACTGTTAGAGTATCTCCCCCTCCTTCAACACTCAAAGTAGGAGTCGGGGACTCTGTGCTCGAGCTAGTCTGCTGCGAAGAAGTCCCTGAAGTCACAACTTGAGAACTGCTAAACGATGAACTAGAGTCAGATGAATCGATTGACGTCACTTGTTGTAAAATCATATAGAGAACAAAGACCAAAATCAACGATGCGATGGTCCCTAAAATAATGAGAGGATAATACGACGGATTCTGGTTCTTACTTCCTGTCCGACTACTTCTTTCCTTAAAATGTCGCTCTGTCTGTTTTGTAGCTTCAGCCAAGGTGAGAGCTGTCTCATCACCTAACATTAAAGATGAACGCTCTGCTTGATATTCTCTCTCAATCTGCATCAAGTAATCAAAATCTAGATTTAATATTTCAGCATAACGACTTAAAGCCTGCTCTTCTTCATCTTTGGGGAGAGCTTCAAAATTATTTAGCTCCATCGCTAATAAATAAGCTTGAGGCACTCTTGTCTTTTTATAAATATCCTCAAGTGTTAAACCTTGTTTAACTCGTGTTTCACGTAAAACATCACCTATACGCTTCACTACTTTTTCCCTCTTTATCTATACGTTTATGTAGAGAATATTATAACAAATTTTTACAAGTTTTTCTGACTTATTATTTAGGAAAAATAACAAAATCTGATGTATCTATATTATCAATAAAGGCTCGACAATAACTCATAAACGTCCGATAATCTAATTCTTCTAGAATATTTGGAACGTCAAAATAATTTTGCTGATGAGATAAATACGTCATAAATTGATTGACTGTATTTTCAGTATAATTTAAGTCTCTTAAAAATTCGCCATATATCTCTTTTCTTACAATATCAAAATGTTCTGGATTAACATCTGGATCCGATGCAAACTGACGTACTGCTTGTCGAATGCGATTAGACATCACAATAGGTTGCTGCGTATCCATCGTCACCACAACAAACTGATAATCTTTTCCAATTTCTACCTCAAAGTCAAAGGAATGATCCACTTTCCCTCCCTCATAAAGAGATTGATAGCGTGTAGAAGTCATACCAAACAACAAGGCAAACAAAATCCTTATTGACAAACGGTAAGTGATCACATAATTAGGATCAATCACTGTACGACATCTAAACCCGACAGCTAATTTTGCTTGAACAATATCCATGTCAAATGACGAAGATGAGACAACAGGATAGTACTCGATTTCTGGACGTGATGGCGCCTTCTTCTTTCTAATTTTCAGACTCTCCTGTTTTTCGTTGACAGATTTGTAAACTTCCTTGACATCGAAATTTCCTACCACGACCAAACTTAAATTAGAGGGATGATAATACTTGGTATAAAAAGATTCCAAGACCTCCTTATTGATAGCCTTAATGCTATTCACACTTCCTGCAATATCCTCGGATAAAGCTGTGCGAGGATAAAGATTTTTTAAAATCCCTAAATAAAGACGATAATCAACATCATCTTGATACATTTCAATCTCTTGCGTGATAATCCCTTGCTCTCTAACAATAGACTCCTCATCAAAATAGGGGATCTGAACAAAATCTTGGAGCAAATCTAAACAAGCTAATAAGTTTTGACTGGTCGAAAAATAATAGCTTGTCCGATCAAAAGTTGTAAAAGCATTAACATCGGCACCAAGATTTGTAAAATCCTGTAAGACATCACGCCCTCCTGGCATTTCAAATAATTTATGCTCTAGAAAGTGAGCAACACCTTCTGGAAAGGGGACTTTTGTTCCTGTCAACTTTGTGTCAAGAGAGCCACTGAAACTTGTCAACATCGCATAGGATTCATGATAGTCTTTTCGTGGTATCAAATATAAAGATAACCCATTTTTTAATTGTTTGTAATAGACAGTTTCCTCTAACTTTGGATAAGTATAAGTTTCTAACCCCCTTGTCATTACTGTCCCTCCAAAATATAAAGAGCTTGTAATTTTAATTGCTGTGCAACTCTCATCATATCTTTCTTACCAACTGTATTTATTTTTTGAAGCCACTCTTCTAACTCTAGAGCTTGCTCACCATAAATTTCCTTATTATATCTAAGTTCCATCAAACTATCTGGATAATCTTCTGCGATACGTGCTTGGTTAACCAACATCTTTTTAGTTTGCTCAATCTCACGCTTTGAAAATTTTCCTAAACGAATAGAGCTTAATTGTTGATTAATCAATCGCAATGTCCGTTGACGGTTTTCTCTGTCTATTCCCGCATAAATTTTTAAGTATTGCGTTGACACATCATATTGACTAGCGATTGTATAAGCTAAGCCTGCTTTTTCTCTAACATTAGTAAATAACTTAGAGTGAGCATATCCTCCTAAAAGACCGTTTACTAATAATAAAGCAAAATAATCATCGGATCCATATGTTACCGGTAGATGATAGGCTAGATTGAGAATGGTTTGATGTGTGTCTCGACGCTCTATTTTTTCTCGTGTTATATTAGTAAACTGATGTTCGACTGAAAATTGAGGACTACTTTTTCTATCTTCTAGAGGAAAATGATTCACTTTTTGAATCACACGATAATCCTCCACCTCTCCCAATACAAAAATATCAATCCTGTCTTGTTGTAACATGCGTTGAAATTCTTGAAAAACAGTATAACTGTCCTCTTTTTTTATCAATTCTGGGTTTCCATATTTAGAATACTTTAAAACAGTATCACCAAAATAAAGTTCCCTTACGGCAAGATCTGAAGCATAATAAGGATCTTCTAAATCAGCCACCAAACTATTTATCAAGTTTTGTTTTTCAATATCAAATTGCTTAGGTTTGTATTGAGCAACCGATACCAGAGGATGAAATAAAGCTGCTTCAAGAAACGAGAGAAGGCTGTCTAATATACTATCTCCCGACATCAAAAAAGATTCTTTGACAAAGCTAATATTAATATCTACCATATGGCTGAGACCTCTAGTAGAGATGGAAGTCGAAAAACTAGCCCCATAAAGTCGTGCTAATTCTTGTCTAAAAGCCTGCTGTGTACTATAAATAGAATTAACAGATTCTAACATTTGAGCGACTAGAGCTCTACGTGCTAGAGTTCTTTTATCTCTTTTCCCTGTAAATCTGACTTTTATATGATTTGTCTTAAATTTATTACTCTTTATAAAGTGTAAATAAACACCTTCTGCTATTTTCATTTTTCTTCCTTTTATCCAGAGTTATTGTCTTTCATTATACCATTTTTATGCTATAATGACTTAGATTTAGAAAGAGGTATCGTTATGCAATATAAATTATTTAATGAATTTATTACTCTACAAGCACTTCTCAAAGAACTTAGCATTATTCCAAGTGGAGGGGCTATAAAGGCTTTCTTATCAGAAAATGATGTTTATTTTAATGGGGCTTTAGAAACACGCCGTGGTAAAAAATTACGCCTAAACGATTGTATTACTATTCCTGAGTTGGACATTGAAATTCTCCTAATTGAACCTAGTCTTGAGGAAAAAGCTAAACATCAAGAAGAATTGGATGAAAAAGCACGCGTCGCTGCCTTGGTGAAAAAGCTCAATCAAGAAAATAAAAAGAAAGCAATTAAGAAAAAAATAACATCATCTCGAAAAAATCCAGCCCAAACTCAACAGAAAAAACCTATACGCTTTCCTGGAATATAATTATGTGGATTTCATCAATCACTCTAAACAACTTTCGTAACTATAAGCATTGTCAAACAGACTTCTCACCTGACCTAAATATTTTTCTCGGAAAAAATGCCCAAGGAAAAACCAACATACTTGAAGCCATTTACTTTTTATCCTTAACACGTAGTCATCGAACAAGGCAAGATAAAGAACTTATTCACTTTCAGGAAAAACAACTGACAGTCTCTGGGACCGTGACCAAGCAATCTGGAGAGATTCCTCTAGAAGTTACCCTAACACAAAAAGGGCGAGTGACTAAAGTCAATCACTTAAAACAAAATAAACTGTCTGATTACATCGGAAATATGACGGTTGTTCTTTTTGCTCCTGAAGATCTGCAACTAATAAAAGGTTCACCTGCCTTAAGAAGAAAATTTATGGATATTGATTTAGGACAAATCAAACCACTATATCTATCAGATTTAGCCCAATATAACCATGTTCTCAAACAAAGAAATAGTTATTTAAAATCAGTTGACAACGTTGACAAGGACTTCCTTGCAGTACTTGATCAACAATTATCCTACTATGGAAGCCGTGTCATGAAACACCGACTAGAGTTTATCACGACTATTCAGCATTATGCTCGAGAACATCAATACTCCTTATCAAGCCAAACTGAGAATCTAAAAATAAATTACCTCCCCTCTTTTACATTCTCAGACACTGATCAGCTAGAAAATCTATTCTTACAAGCTTTGCAGAAACAACATCAACGAGATATTTTCAAAAAAAATACCTCAATCGGACCTCATCGGGATGATATCGATTTTTTTATTAATGACATCAATGCCAGTTTTTGTAGTCAAGGTCAACATCGTAGCCTTATTTTATCACTCAAAATGGCTGAAATTGATATTATAAAAGAAGGAACAGGAGAGTCCCCTATTCTTTTACTTGACGATGTTATGAGTGAACTTGACAACACTCGTCAATTAAAACTTCTTAAAAACATCCAAAAAAACGTTCAAACCTTTATCACCACAACAAGTTTAG
The DNA here is from genome assembly GCF_050315295.1 of Streptococcus sp. SGI.013. NCBI lineage: Bacteria > Bacillati > Bacillota > Bacilli > Lactobacillales > Streptococcaceae > Streptococcus > Streptococcus sp. SGI.013. The sequence goes on along the minus strand of NZ_JBNPOS010000007.1, from coordinate 33,209 downwards.
AACATTTACACCATTTACCAAGTAACTTAAAAATCTTTACAGTAACAAAAGGGGAATTGACAGAAAAAAAAGCTTGAAATCTCAAGCTTTTTTTTATTGTGCTTTGACAACACCCAGTAAGACAGCTCCAATAACAAAGCAAAGGATACCTATAATCGTCCATTTGACTTCTTTTTTTGTTTTTGTCTCACCTAAAAATAAAATACCACCTATGATTGAAATAATCATTCCTAATTGTGAAAAACTAAAAGCAATTGCTAATCCTGCTGTTTTTGCTGCAAGTAACATAAAAATATTCCCAATTCCCCACAGAATTCCGACAAAAGAATTTTTTAAAACAACTGGTGCAAAACTAATTTGAAAACGCATCAACAACATTGCGCCAAGGACCATCCCAATTGACATTGGAAAAACAACTGATAAGGCATCAAATTTCATAATATTGTTAAATAAAATAGCATAAGAAAGGTAGCCAATCGTTGAATAAGTCAGAGCCCTAATGCCTTTTGAAAACTCTGTCAACTGACCTTCTGTTTGACTAATTTCCTCATCGCGTTTACTTGAAAAGTAAATACCTGATAGTAAAAAAGCTAGCGCAATAAAACCTAAAATAAATTGTATCGGACGGGTCCACTCCCCAAAAATAAAAACGCCAATGAGGCTTCCAAATAATAACTGAGCTCCACTTGATAATGGGTTAGCAACAGACACGCCCATGTATTTCATTGCATGAAATTGTCCATTTTGTCCCAAAGACCATAGCATTCCTCCCAATATCCCAAATAAAAGTAGTGTCCAGTCCATTGTCGGACGAACAACAACAAACACGATACTAGCAAAAAATAAAGCTCCAAGTGTCATCCCAAATGTTTGCTGGTTAGCTGTTCCCCCAATTTTATTACTTGCAAAACCAATACTTCCCCAAGCTAACATCGGTATTAGGGCGTATAAAATCCCCTCCATCTATTTTTCTCCCTTCATTATTAGTAGCTGTAATAGTTTATCTTATTTTAATTTTTTTGGCAAGTCTCATCAAATGACTACTCAAAAATAAAGAGATGAATTGTTCAACTTGCCCATTTAAACAAATCATCTCTTTTTTATCTCTTAACCCAATAAATCTTCTAAAATGACTCCAAATTTTTCAGCATTTGAAAGATCACCTTGAGCCAAAAATCCATTTAAAGCTTTGACCACCCACTTGGCTATTCCCAGTTGATCTGATAACTCCGAATAATTGAGGCTTTCAAGAATTTCAAGCAGTAAAACTTCATCAAGAAGCTCAAAAAAAGTTGACAATAAAGCGCCATCCACCTTATGTTGAGAAAAATAAGTGACTAGAAAAGCTTGGTCATCATCAGCCAATAAAAGGTGTAAGCTGAGTTTAGAGAGGAATAATTTTGCTAGTATTTTTAAAATCCTCTCATCAGCGTCACTTTCAGAAAAACATTCATGTAAAGTAAGAAGCTGCATCAAATCTTTCTTCTCATATGCTGTTTGCAGGTCCAACAAATCCTGATTAACTGACTCCTCATCTTTTCTATCTTCATCTGAGCTCTTACTAGCATCAAACAATAAAATAGTACCTTTCCCCACTGAACGTTGCTCAAAATCAGTCAAACTCAAATCCATAGCTGCTAAAGCAGCAATAAACTTGTCAATAGCTAATTGAGTTTCCCCATTTTCAAAACGCGAAAGTGTAGATTTTGATAAATCAGCACCCTTAGCCACCTGTGTTAACGAATAACCTTTTAGTTCTCTAAGAACTTTAAATTCTTGTCCATAATTTGTCATATCTCTATTTTATCAATTGAGTTCCGAAAACGCAACTTTGTTTACAAAAAAAAAACTGTTACAGATCTTTCTCTGTAACAGTTTCTCTCTTAGTGTAAGGAATAGTTTGGAGCTTCGTTGGTAATTTGTACATCATGTGGATGACTTTCAATCAGACCTGCCCCACTCATCTCAACAAACTGAGCATGTTCATGAAGAGCAGAAAGATTAGCAGCACCTGTGTAACCCATACCTGAGCGAATACCTCCAATCAACTGGAAGACAATATCAGATACCGCACCTTTATAAGCAACACGCCCTTCAATACCTTCTGGAACAAGTTTATTGGCTTCATTCACCGCACCTTGGAAATAACGATCGCTTGAGCCTTTTTTCATAGCTGCAATAGAGCCCATTCCACGATAAGACTTGTATTTACGACCTTGGAAAATCTCTGTTTCACCTGGTGCTTCATCTGTACCAGCAAACATTGAACCTAACATAACAGCATTTCCACCAGCTGCCAAAGCTTTAACAATATCTCCTGAATATTTAATCCCACCATCAGCAATGATCGTTTTCCCATATTCACGCGCAACTGCTGCCGCATCATAGATAGCCGTCACTTGAGGAACACCGACACCAGCCACGACACGTGTTGTACAAATTGAGCCAGGACCAATCCCTACTTTAACCACGTCAACACCCGCTTCATAGAGGGCACGAGCACCCTCAGCAGTTGCAATATTCCCAGCAATCAGAGTTTTATCTGGGAAGGTAGCACGAATCTCAGCGATTTTACGGAGAACACCCGCAGAGTGACCGTGTGCTGTATCAATGACAATAGCATCGGCACCTGCATTAAAGAGGGCCTCTGCACGATCAAATGTGTCAGATGTCACGCCTACGGCAGCCGCCACCAAGAGACGACCAAATTCATCTTTAGCCGCATTTGGAAATTCGATAACTTTTTCAATATCTTTGATTGTAATCAAACCTGAAAGACGACCATTATCATCCACTAAAGGTAGTTTTTCAATACGGTGTTGGTGCAAGATTCGCTCTGCTGTCGCAAGATCTGTCCCAACAGGCGCTGTCACTAGATTTTCACTGGTCATATGCTCTGAAATCAAACTATTGTAGTCTGAGATAAAGCGCATGTCACGGTTTGTGATGATACCTACTAATTTACGATTATCCATTGTCTCAACAATAGGAACACCACTAATACGGTAACGCTCCATCAATTCTTCAGCTTCAGATACTTTACTATTTGGCGTTAAGAAGAATGGATCAATAATGACACCATTTTCTGAACGTTTAACTTTACGAACTTCTTCAGCTTGGTCTGCAATAGACATATTTTTATGGATAACTCCAAGCCCACCTGCACGCGCAATGGCAATTGCCATCTTACTGTCTGTCACAGTATCCATAGCTGCTGTAATAATCGGAATATTCAGTGTCAAATTTGGAGCTAGTTTTGTTGACATGTCAACTTCATTTGGAAGAACATGGCTTTCAGCTGGAATAAGTAATACATCATCAAAGGTGTAACCTTTTTTCAAAAATTTAGTGTCCCAATTTGACATTAAAAAATCCTCTTTTCTTTAGTTTAGCGTTTAACGCCTATTTTTTATTGTTACTATGATAACACTCTAACACGATTTGTCAATCATTATTACTATATCAGCTCAGAAATCATTTTAAAAATAGTTAATCCCCATAGCTGCTTTGACGTCTGACAAGGTTTGAGAGGCTGTTTCTCTAGCTTTTTGACTCCCCTTTTCAAGCATACGGTAAACCTCTCCCATATCTTTAGCAAATTCTAAACGGCGTTCACGAATAGGGGCTAACTCACGTTCCATAATCTCTAAAAGATAACGCTTGGTTTTCACATCACCTAAACCACCTCTTTGATAGTGCTCCTTCATAGCAGCGATCTCATCTTGGTCTTCTGCTCTGCCAAAAACATCTAAGTAATGAAAGACCATATTCCCCTCAATCTTACCTGGATCTTCTACTCTGATATGGTCTGGGTCAGTGTACATACTCATCACTTTTTTTCTTACTGTATCTGCATCGTCAGCAAGATAAATACCATTATTCAAAGATTTAGACATCTTAGCATTTCCATCTAAACCAGGTAGGCGACCTGCAGCTTCATTTTCAGGAAAAATTCCTTCTGGCTCCACTAAAACATCTGTTTGATAAGTATGATTAAAGCTACGCACAATCTCACGCGTTTGCTCAATCATAGGTTTTTGGTCTGTCCCTACAGGCACAAAATTTGCCTTAAAAGCTGTAATATCTGCTGCTTGAGAAATGGGATAAACTAAAAATCCTGTGGGAATTGATTCACCAAAACCTTTTTGAGCAATTTCTGTCTTAACCGTTGGGTTGCGCTCTAGACGCGCTAAAGATACCAAATTCATATAATACATCGTTAGCTCTGCCAACTCTGGAATCTGGCTTTGAATAAAAATAGTCACTTTATCTGGATCAAGACCTGCCGCAAGATAATCAAGTGCAACATTACCAATTGACTCAATGACCTTGTCTGGTGTTTTAGCATAGTCTGTGAGGGCTTGTTGGTCAGCGAGAAAAACAAACATGTCATATTTGTCTTGATTTTGTAGCAAAACACGATTTTTCAAAGAGCCAACATAGTGGCCAATGTGTAACTTTCCTGTTGGTCGATCACCTGTTAAGATAATGGGTTTCGTCATTTTTTCTCCTTTTCATTTATAACACAAAAAATCCCCACACAAAAAATTGTGTGAGGGCGTTATTTCTTGATAACACGGTACCACCTCAGTTAGTAGCTCAACTACTATCTCTATTCCTCAAAAAAGGATTGCACGATAAGGGGTGCCTACCTGAAGATTATGGTTTCTCTTCATCTTTTTTACCAGTCCATTTCAGAACAACCAAACTACTGGCTCACAACAACCGCCAGCTCTCTGAAAGCTGATTAAACCTACTTTTCTGATTAAAATTCATTCTACGCTATTTACAGATTTTTGTCAAATATCTCTCCATTTTATTTCTAACTTGACCGCAATAGCTTCATGCTTCATAATAGTTTTGTTAAAAATGTTTGATAGGAGAAACAATATGCCTAAACTAAAAGATCTAAGTCTTGTCACGATAGGTTGTCTAATAGCCGCTACTGGACTAAATACTATGCTAATGGATAACAATATTGTATCAGGTGGAATCGGTGGGCTCGCCATTAGTATGAATAAACTATTTGGGTGGAATCCTGGTAATTTTGCACTCCTAGCTAATATCCCCTTACTGATCCTTTGTTATATTTTTTTAGGACGCACTACTTTATTAAAAACACTTTATGGTGCTTGGATTTACCCTATTTTCATTAAATTAACAGAAAAGTTACCAACTCTTACGCATCAGCCCCTTCTTGCTGCCTTATTTGGTGGAGTTATATTAGGCGTGGGATTGGGACTGGTTTTTTTAGGAAATTCCTCTACAGGAGGTACAGCTATCCCCACTCAAATCATCCATAAATATAGTCCCTTATCCTTAGGAGTGGTGATGACGATTGTTGATGGTTTGGTGGTTGCAACTGGTCTAGTTGCCTTTGATATAGATACTGTTCTGTATTCTATTCTCTCTCTTTTAACGATTAGTTATGTGGTTGATATTGTTACTTCTGGATTCCAATCTTCTAAAAATGTCATGATTGTCTCTCAACAACACCAGAAAATCAAAAACCATATTACGACTGATCTTGATCGAGGCGTAACGGAAATTCCTATTTTAGGAGGCTATACAGGACAAGAGAGACTCATGCTCATGACAACTATCTCTAGTCTTGAATTTCCAAAACTACAAAAAGAAATTCTTAAACTTGATGAGACCGCCTTTATTATCGTTGTCCCTGCAACACAGGTCATGGGACGCGGATTTAGCCTCACTAAACAACACCAACTCAAGGAAGATGACCTTATCCCTCCTATGTAAAACCCCAATAGCTTGAAAAAGGGGCTTTTTTCCTGTAAAATGAGAGTGACTATATATAAATGAGGTATTCACATTGCTTACAGTATCAGACGTATCGCTACGTTTTAGCGACCGTAAACTTTTTGATGATGTCAACATCAAATTTACAGCAGGAAACACCTATGGCCTTATTGGTGCTAACGGTGCAGGGAAGTCAACTTTTCTTAAAATTTTAGCAGGTGATATTGAACCCACAACTGGTCATGTCTCACTTGGACCTAACGAGCGCTTATCTGTCTTACGTCAAAATCACTTTGACTATGAGGATGAACGAGCTATTGATGTCGTTATTATGGGAAATGATGAGCTTTACAGAGTCATGAAGGAAAAAGACGACATTTACATGAAACCTGATTTCTCTGAAGAAGATGGTGTTCGTGCAGCTGAATTAGAAGGAATTTTTGCTGAACTCGGTGGCTGGGAGGCAGAAAGCGAGGCTGCGCAGCTTTTACAAAATCTAAACATCTCCGAAGATCTCCACTACCAAAATATGAGTGAGTTAACAAACGGAGATAAGGTTAAAGTCCTTTTAGCTAAAGCACTTTTTGGTAAACCTGATGTTCTCTTACTTGACGAGCCTACTAACGGTCTTGATATTCAGTCTATCAATTGGTTAGAAGATTTCTTAATCGACTTTGAAAATACAGTTATCGTTGTTTCACACGACCGTCATTTCCTCAACAAAGTTTGTACCCATATGGCTGACCTTGATTTTGGAAAAATTAAAATCTTTGTCGGAAACTATGATTTCTGGAAACAATCTAGCGAACTTGCAGCAAAACTTCAAGCAGACCGAAATGCAAAAGCAGAAGAAAAGATCAAAGAGTTACAAGAATTTGTTGCACGTTTCTCTGCTAATGCTTCTAAATCTAAACAAGCAACTTCTCGTAAAAAAATGCTGGATAAAATTGAATTAGAAGAAATTATTCCTTCTAGCCGTAAGTATCCTTTTATTAACTTTAAAGCAGAACGCGAGATGGGAAATGACCTCCTCACTGTTGAAAATCTGAAAGTCACTATCGATGGAGAAGTCATCTTAGATAATATTAGCTTCATCCTACGTCCAGGAGACAAGACTGCCCTTATTGGACAAAACGATATCCAAACCACAGCTCTTATTCGTGCGCTTATGGGGGATATCGAATATGAAGGAACCATCAAATGGGGTGTCACCACTAGCCAGTCATACCTACCTAAAGATAATAGTCGAGACTTTGCAAGCGGGGAGTCTATCCTGGACTGGTTGCGTCAATTTGCAAGTAAAGAAGAAGACGACAACACTTTCCTCCGTGGCTTCTTAGGTCGTATGCTCTTTTCTGGTGATGAGGTTAACAAGTCTGTCAACGTCTTGTCAGGAGGAGAAAAAGTGCGCGTGATGTTATCAAAACTCATGCTTCTAAAATCAAATGTACTTGTGCTTGATGATCCGACCAATCACTTAGATTTGGAATCTATTTCAAGTCTTAACGACGGTCTAAAAGCCTTCAAAGAGTCAATTATCTTTGCCAGTCATGACCATGAATTCATTCAAACCCTAGCTAATCATATCATTGTTATTTCAAAAAATGGCGTGATTGACCGTATTGATGAAACCTATGATGAATTCTTAGAAAATGCTGAAGTTCAGGCTAAAGTTCAGGAACTTTGGAAATAAAAAGCGTCCAACGCTTTTTATTTTTACACTGATAACCATAAGGAGACCACATGACTTTTTTTACAAAGTACCGTAATATCATTTTCTATTTAATAAGTTTTCTTTTTCCAAGCCTCATTATGTTTGCAGTCCTCTTATCTTTTGATATCACCTGGGGAAGTGAGACAACTATATTAGCTAGTGATGGTTTTCATCAATATGTCATCTTTGACACTGCTCTTAGAGATATTTTACATGGAAAAGATAGTCTATTTTACAGTTTTACAAGTGGACTAGGATTAAATTTTTATGCTCTCATGAGTTATTATTTGGGGAGTTTCTTTTCTCCCTTGACCTATTTTTTTGATAAATCCTCAATGCCTGACGCTGTTTATCTCTTTACTCTTCTAAAATTTGGGCTCATTGGACTCTCTAGTTACTTTAGTTTACACAAAGTTTACAATAAACTAGAACGATCGTTTACTCTAGTTCTCTCTACATCCCTTGCTTTAATGAGCTTTTTAACCAGTCAGCTCGAACTGAACAAGTGGTTGGATGTCTTTATTCTGATTCCGCTTATTCTACTAGGATTACATCGTCTGATTAACAAGGAAGGAACCTTACTTTACTACGCTGCTTTGACCATACTGTTTATCCAAAATTACTATTTTGGATTTATGACAGCTCTATTTTTGCTCCTATGGTTCTTTGTGCAGTCCTCTTGGGATTTCAAACATCGTATCAAGAGATTCTTAGATTTCTCTATTGTTTCCATCTTGTCAACCTTGTCAAGTATGGTTATGCTACTTCCTACTTATCTTGATTTAAAAACCCACGGGGAAACCTTTGATACCTTTACAAACTGGCTTTCTGAAGATGCTTGGTGGCTAGATATTTTTGCTAAAAATATGGTTGGTGCTTACGATACCACTCAATTCCATGCTCTACCTATGATAGCGGTCGGTCTTATTCCACTGACTCTAAGTCTGATTTTCTTTTTCCTTCCATCTATTAAATGGTCTGTCAAATTATCTTATGGAATATTACTGATTATTCTTATTGCCAGCTTTTACTTAGAACCTCTTGATCTCTTTTGGCAAGGAATGCACGCACCAAATATGTTCCTTCACCGCTATGCTTGGGTTTTCTCTTTTATTTTGATTTACATGTCCGCAGAAACCTTGTCAAGAACAAGTCAATGGACACTGAAACTGATAACCCCTAGTTTTTTATTTTTAGCGATAGGATTTGGACTTACCTTCTTTTACTCAGACCACTATCCATTTCTAACATCTGTCAACTTTATGCTAACAGGTAGCCTCCTATTGGCCTACTTTATCATTTTATTTAGTCTAATTAAAAATTACATTGACAGTCAGTGGTTTAAATTATTTCTCTCTTTCTTCATGATTTTAGAAGTCAGTTTAAATAGTTTCTATTACGTCAAAGGTTTATCAACTGAATGGAACTTTCCCTCTAGAGAAGGCTATACTAAAAACCTCACTGCCATTGACAGTCTTGTCAACTTTGCAAACGAAAACACATCAACCTTTTTCAGAATGGAACGACTTTTACCACAAACAGGAAATGATAGTATGAAATTTGCTTATAATGGCATTTCTCAATTTTCATCTATTCGTAATCGCGCCTCAAGTAGCCAACTAGATCGCTTAGGTTTTCGATCAGATGGAACTAATTTAAATTTACGCTATCAAAATAACACGCTTATTGCTGACAGTCTCTTTGGTATTAAGTATAATCTATCTCAAGCAAATCCAGATAAATATGGCTTTGAGCAAGTCAAAACAGTCGATGAGATGAGCCTTTATGAAAATCGCTTTTCAACACAGCTTGCCATCTTGACCAACAGCGTGTATAAAGATATCGATTTCACTATTAATACCTTAGATAATCAAACCAATCTCCTTAATAATCTAACGGGACTAAACTACAATTATTTTACACGTCTATCCTATTCACCAATCAGCCAAAATACACAACTTGGACAAAAAGTAACCGTTAAGGAGGTTAATGGAAAAACTCAAATAACCTATCTCCTAGCTACACCCCAAAATAGCCAAATATATGTTAGCATGCCTAATATCACTTTTGAAAATGATGATCAAAATAATGTCCAAATCACTGTTAATCATAAAACGACTAATATGGTCACTGACAATGCCTACTCATTTTTTAATATTGGCTATAACAAAGAAGTACAAACATTAGCTGTCACCTTCCAATTTTCAGGAAATAAGGAGGTAAGTTTTAATCCTCCAAACTTCTATGCTTTAAATTTAGATTATTATACCGAAGCTATCGAAAAACTATCTACAGCACCTGTTTCAGTACAAGAAAAAGGCAATAAAGTTGTCATCAAGTATGATAGTAATAAAGACACCTCGTTATTTTTAACTCTTCCTTATGACAAAGGTTGGAAGGCCTATCAAAATAATAAAGAGATACCTATTAGAAAAGCTCAAAAAGGATTTATGGCAGTTGATATCACTAAAGGTAAAGGGGAGGTAACATTAATTTTTATTCCAGATGGTTTTAATATCGGACTACTGTGCTCACTAGCTGGACTTAGCCTTTACTTAAGCTATGCTTACTTTTATAGACCAATAAAAAAAATTAAAATATAATAAAACTCTCTTCTTGCTAACTGATAGCTACTAAAAAATCGGATATTACTTGAAATAATGTCCGATTTTTTTCTTTTATTAACTTTTAGATGGTAGGAGAAACCAATTCCCTTAATCAAAAAAACCTTATTACTAAGGTTAAGGTTTCTTTGATGTCTTATCACTCCGGCAGCAGGACTCGAACCTGCGACATCATGATTAACAGTCATGCGCTACTACCAACTGAGCTATGCCGGAAATTATAGTCCGTACGGGATTCGAACCCGTGTTACCGCCGTGAAAAGGCGGTGTCTTAACCCCTTGACCAACGGACCAATTTTAGGGATAACAAATAACTTATAAGCTATTATACCATAACATTTGTTTTTGTCTAGTAGCCTCTTATACTTTTTCTCATTATATTTTTGTACCTTTGTCAATGATGTGAGACCAAAAAGGTTATTTTGAAGTCATCCATTTGCTAAGCTTTATTAGGAACTAGCTCCTAGTAAAGCTTTTCTGATATCGATAGGAGATTTCCAGTTTAAAGTCTGCATAGGGAGTCTATTAGAACGATAAAGATAGGTTTTCATCTGCTTGATCAGATCGTCATAGGAATAGAAGATCAAGTGCTGGTAGAAACGTCGATTGTCATTTCGATGACTGCGTTCAACCTTGCCATTATGTCTGGGTGTTCGAGGACGAATCAGCTTGTGCTCAATGCCAAGTTCCTGACAAAGTAAGTCTAATGGGTGAACTTGTTTGGTCTCTTTGAAATGAGTGAACTCAAAGCCATTATCCGTTTGGAGGATTTTGGGTTTGTATCCAAAGTGTTTAATCGCCATTTTGAGAAATTGAACGGTTGAGTAGGACGACTGCTCTTTTAAAGGGAATATAAAGCGTTCACGACTGGCTTCATCAATAACAGTATATTGGTAGAACTTATCAGGAAGTTTACCTGTGTAGCAGTGAGTTGGTACGTATTTGACATCCATTTGCCACTTGATACCTAGTTTAGTTGGAGTGTCATATGGTTTCGGTACATAAGGTTTTTGCTTTGTTTTAGGGGATTTGAAGAAGTCCAGTTTTCTCAAGATTCGAAAGAGTGAGCAAGGGTGCCTGTGATATCCCTTGTTGGTTTTGAGCTTGTAGAAGATTTCGATGAGTGTTGCGTTTGGATTTCTTTTGATGCAGTTTTTAATCCATGTTAGCTCTTGCTCGGTATGGGCCTTTGGGTGCGGTGTTAGAGGGCGATGGGATCGATTTTTCAGCGATTCTTTGGTTCCATCAAAACGCTTATTCCAGCGCATAAGAGAGGCTTTTGAAACTTTGTATCGTCGACAGATGAAGGCGACAGAGGCACCATTTTGGTAGGTTTTAACAGCGTGGTAACGTGTTTCTAGAGTATGTGGTACATAGCGAATATTTTGTGATATACTAGTCATGAGAAGATTCCTTTTTGGTGAGTGGTGGTACTCTTATCATATCAGGGAATCTTCTTTTTGACTTCTAGAAGTCTCACATCTATTGTAACGCTACACTTATACTTTTTCTCATTATATTTTCTTATTGACAAAAACTCCTTATTTTTGATAGAATGGAGGAGTTGATAAAGTGGTTCCATAGCTCAGCTGGATAGAGCATTCGCCTTCTAAGCGAACGGTCGCAGGTTCGAATCCTGCTGGAATCAAAAAAACCTCATCAATTTTGATGGGGTTTTTCTGTTGCCAGTAACCAGTTGATTAACACTAATGGTAAAATAACCAAATACAGGGCATACTCTTGCCAATAATCACTAGTCACCTTGGCTAAAAAAACACCAATCATAAAACTAAACAAAATCCAAACGGTATATAATGATTTCTTTAACAATTGATGGTCTTTTTCTGCAAGGGCTTTTGTTAACATCCAGGCAACATTTTTCATATTCCCTGTCATCATAACATTAGCATAAGCCACTCCCCTAATTTTTTTAAAAGTATCAAGCTGAATGGAGGCAAAAAACGCCAAGCCTGCCAAAGTAACATTTGAAGAGACAATAGGACTGATAAAGGCAATCAATAGCATCAAAATCAATAGAAAAAAACTCCCTAAAAAATGCCAATGATATCCTTTTTTTTGTGCCCAACGTCTTCCAAAATACACAAAAGATTGTCCTAAAATAAAAAATAAAATAGGTAAGATATAACTAAAACTTTCAGCGTACTTTCCTTCAGCTAAACGAATCATCATATAAATCAAATTACCAGTTTGCACTCCCGCAAATCTTCCTTCTTGTGTTGCAAAAGTGAAACTATTAACAAAACCGCTGATAAATGTGACTAGGGTCGCCACCCTTATCCCTTCAAACATTCGATGCTTATTAGTCGAATTCATATTATTTCCTTTTGTCTAAATTTGCAACTATTTATGATAAGGACTGCCTTGTTGAATCATAAAGGAACGATAAATTTGTTCAATTAACACTAGCTTCATCAACTGATGAGGGAGGGTCATCCGCCCAAAACTCACTTGCAAATGGGCACAATCTTTCACTCTTTGATCCAATCCTAAACTCCCCCCTATAATAAAAGTTAACGTAGAATACCCTTGAACTGTCGCAGCTAACAACTTTTGACTCAACTCTTTTGAATCGAGCTCTTTTCCTTCAATAGCTAAAACAATAATATAATCTCGTTCTCCAATTTTATCTAGGATACGAGCACCCTCTTTACTTAATATCTGTTGCTTTTCTGCATCGGAAGCTGTATCTGATATTTTTTCATCTAGTAGCTCAATCTGCTCTAGTTTAGTGAAGCGACTCAAACGTTTGGCATACTCTGCTATTCCTAATTTTAAATATTTTTCTTTTAAACGTCCTACTGTGATAAGTTTTACTTTCATACGTTTTATTGTAACATATCCACATTAACTTTAACAGGTTATCCACAAAAAAAATCTAAATTGTCCCTCTAAAACCTTGATATTTCCGTGTTTTTTTGAGATAATCTTTCTTATCCACAACTTGTGGATAACTTTTTGTGAACAATTTAAGTTTCCCTTAAGTTTTAGGGCGTATGCTTACTTAAAAATAGTGGAGGATATCTCATGAAATTGAACCCTTTAAAAAAAGGACAAGGAAAATTTTTACTCAGTTTAGTTGCTGCTGGGGGATGTGGCGCATTCTTAGCGGTAGCTATTTTAAATGGTACACAATCTAGTAGTCTTGCTAATCAAGTCACAACTAGTAAGGTGACCTATAATACTGAAACCTCTACAACTAAAGCCGTAAAAAAAGTACAGAATGCTGTCGTCTCAGTGATTAGCTATCAAACAAATACCAACACGAGTGAACTTGACTCTCTATATAGTCAAATTTTTGGACAGGAAAATTCCAAATCTAATAGTGATCAACAAGAAGCTGATATTTCAAGCGAGGGGTCCGGAGTCATTTATAAAAAATCAGGCAATGAAGCCTATATTGTAACCAATAACCATGTTATTAGCGGAGCTGAAAAAATCGAAATCATGCTGTCTGACGGTAGCAAAGTAGTGGGCCAACTAGTAGGAGCTGACACCTACTCAGATCTAGCAGTTGTTAAAATCAGCTCAGATAAGGTCACAAGTACTGCAGAGTTTGCTGACTCTGATAAACTGAATGTTGGAGAACCAGCTATTGCTATTGGAAGTCCTCTAGGAAGTGAGTATGCCAATTCTGTTACCGAAGGGATTGTTTCTAGTCTAAGCCGTACTGTTACTTCTCAAAACGAAGACGGAGAAACGATTTCAACCAATGCCATTCAAACAGATGCTGCCATCAACCCTGGTAATTCAGGTGGCCCTCTCATCAATATTAAGGGACAGGTCATTGGGATAAACTCTAGTAAAATCTCTGCGAGCGGTTCCCTAACAGATAGTGTTTCTGTAGAAGGGATGGGCTTTGCTATTCCTTCTAACGATGTCGTCTCTATTATTAATCAACTGGAGCAAAATGGTAGTGTAGAGCGTCCAGCTTTAGGAATTACCATGTTAGATCTCAGTCAACTATCAACAACTTATCTTGAAAAATTATCTCTTCCAGGAGAAATTACTACTGGTGTTGTAGTAGTTAATACTCAAGACAATATGCCTGCTAGTGGGAAATTAGAAGCAAATGATGTTATTGTTTCTATTGACGGGGAAGAAGTAACTAGTATAAGTGATCTTCAAAGTATTCTATATAAGCATAACATTGGTGATGAACTAGAGATTACTTACTATAGAGGACAAGAGAAAAAGACAGCCAAAATTCAACTGGAAAAATCAACAAAAGATTTACAAACAACAAACAGCAGTAACTAAACATTAGACCGGTACATTTTAACAATAGTCTATCGCCTAACAAGCACAGACTATATTGACCTGGAGTGGTTTACCTCATTTGATCAATAGGATAAACCACTCTATTTTTGCAGATATAAATGACTATAAGGAGAACTTAAATATGGAGGAATTTCAGTCTATTCTGATAACAGATATTCTCCCGAATCCCTATCAACCAAGAAGAGAATTTGATGCTATTGAACTTGAAGAACTTGCTGACTCAATCAAAGAAAATGGCATTATCCAGCCAATAATTGTTAGAAAATCTGAAATTTATGGATTTGAATTAATTGCTGGAGAACGTCGATTACGAGCTTCTGCATTAGCTGGCTTAACTTATATTCCAGCTATCATCAAAAATATTACAGCTCAGGAAAGTCAACAACAAGCTATCGTCGAAAATCTGCAACGATCTAATTTAAATCCCATCGAAGAGGCGAAAGCCTATTTGCAACTAAAAAATTCTGGTCTAACCCATGATGACATTGCTAAACAAATGGGGAAATCACGTCCTTATATTTCAAATAGCTTACGTTTAATGAAGCTCCCCCCAGCTATCCAAAAAGCTTTGGAAAATAAAAGCATTAGCCCTGGGCATGCACGTCTTCTCATTAAACTTGACCCTAAACAGCAGGCTGAGCTATTTGAACAAATTCAAAAACAAGGGTGGAGTGTTAGAGACTTAGAAAAACAGCTAAAAAAACAAAAAAATACAACTCCCAAAAATAAAAATACTGACCCGCATCTCAATCACTGGGAAGAAGAATTAAAAAAAGAACTTGGATTAACCGTACAGATTAAAGCCAAAAGTAATCAGAAGGGAAAAATTATATTATCCTACCATAACTTCGAAGAATTCAACAGAATTATTAACAAGTTAAAATAACTTGTGCGTAAGAAAAAATCACTGACAAACTTATACACAGGTATTCATTCAAAAGTTTACTGTAATAACAATGTTTTTACGTTATCCACATTTTGTGGATAACTTTTTTTAACACTGTGGATTTTATTGAAATACTTGTGGAAAACTATCTGGCTTTATGATACAATAAGTTATCAACAATTCTTCACAGGAGTTTACTATGACAGAAAATGAACGCATTTTTTGGAATAGGGTTCTTGAATTAGCCGAAAGCAGATTAACACGTGGTGCTTTTGAGTACTATTTAACAGATATTAATCTTCATAGTATTGAAGATCAAATAGCCATTATTGTCATTCCAGATAGTGATAGGAGGCTCTTCCTTGAAAAAAATCTAAGTGACATTATATTAACGGCTGGTTTTGAAGTTTTCGATTTAAAAATCACTGACCACTATGTCCTAAAAAATGAACTTCCAGAAACAAAAAAAGATGAGGCGCTTCCTTCTGCAAATCTTGCTAAACCAGCCGTAGCTGATGTCGAATCTAATCTCAAAAGCCAATACACTTTTGATAATTTTATTCGAGGAAAAGGAAATGAATGGGCTTTAAGTGCCTCCATCGCAGTCGCACAAGACCCAGGTGGAACCTACAATCCACTATTTATCTATGGTGGACCTGGTTTAGGAAAAACCCATCTACTCAATGCTATTGGGAACACGATCTTAGAAAATAATCCCAACACGCGCTTAAAATACATCACTGCTGAAGACTTTTTGAATGAATTCACGAGACATATGCGACAAAATGAGGGGAAAGGCTTCCAAGAAAAATTTCGAACATTAGACCTTTTACTCATCGATGATATCCAATTCCTGGCAAGGCGCAATCTCTCAGGAACCCAAGAGGAGTTCTTCCATACTTTTGATGCTCTACATAAAGCCAACAAGCAGATTGTTCTAACCAGTGATCGTACACCTGATGAACTAAAAGACTTACAAGATCGTATCATCACGCGCTTTAGTTGGGGGTTAACTATTGATATTACCCCTCCAGATTTTGAAACAAGGGTTGCCATTTTAATTGATAAAGTTAAAGAATACCCTTACGAATTCCCAATTGAGACGATTAAATATTTAGCGACACAATTTCACTCCAATGTCCGAGAATTGGAAGGCGCGCTCAAAGATATTAATTTAGTTGCAAATGTGAAACAGTTGGATCTAATCTCCATTGATACCGTTTCAGAAGCGATTCGAGCTCGAAAAAATGATCGAGCTCAGACCAGCTCCATATCTATCGAAACTATTCAAGAAGAAGTCGGAAAATTTTATAGCGTTACCGTCCGTGAAATCAAAGCAACTAAGCGAAATCAAGATATCGTTTTAGCTAGACAAGTAGCTATGTTTTTAGCTCGAGAACTAACAGATAGTAGCCTTCCCAAGATCGGTAAAGCTTTCGGAGGAAGAGACCATTCTACAGTTCTTCATGCTTATAATAAAATCAAAAACATGATTGAAAAAGATGATGGTCTGCGTTTAGAAATTGAAAATTTGCAAAATAAAATTCTCTGATGTGGACAGTTATTCACACTTATCCACAACCTGTGCACAACTTCTAAGCTAGAAGTGGCCTTTCCTTTTCTTATTTTTCCACAGTTTCCACAAGACCTACTATTACTACTATTACTATACTAATTTATAAAGGATTTCCACATGATTCAATTTTCTATCAATAAAAATCTATTTCTTCAAGCCTTAAATGCGACCAAACGTGCCATTAGTAGCAAAAATGCAATTCCTATCTTATCTACAATCAAAATTGAAGTAAACCCTAATGGGATTACCTTAACAGGATCAAATGGACAAATTTCTATTGAAAACTTTATTTCTACCTCTAATCAAAATGCAGGCCTATTAATCACCTCTGTCGGAAGTATCTTATTAGAGGCAAGTTTTTTCATTAACATTGTTTCAAGTTTGCCAGATGTTAATATTGATTTTAAAGAAATAGAACAACAACAAATTGTTTTAACAAGTGGTAAATCAGAAATTACTCTAAAAGGAAAAGATGTTGAACATTATCCTCGTATTCAAGAAGTTGCTGCTTCCAAACCTTTGGTTTTAGAAACAAAATTATTAAAAAGTTTAATTTCAGAAACGGCTTTTGCTGCTAGTACCCAAGAAAGTCGTCCTATTTTGACAGGGGTTCATCTTGTCTTAAGCCAAAATAAAGAATTTAAAGCAGTTGCAACAGACTCGCATCGTATGAGCCAGCGCAAATTAACTTTAGATAAAATGACAGATGATTTTGATGTTGTCATTCCAAGTAAATCTCTTCGTGAATTTTCTGCTGTTTTTACGGATGATATTGAAAGTGTCGAGGTATTTTTATCAAATAATCAAATGTTGTTTAGAAGTGAAAATATTAGTTTTTACACTCGTCTTCTTGAAGGGAATTATCCAGATACTGATCGTCTTTTGATGAATCAATTTGAAACAGAGATTATTTTTAAAACTCAAGCTCTTCGTCAAGCGATGGAACGTGCTTACTTAATTTCAAATGCGACTCAAAATGGTACCGTCAAGTTAGAGATTAACTCAGGGCTTGTTAGCGCCCATGTTAACTCACCAGAAGTTGGAAAGGTAAACGAAGAAATTGATACCGAGCATCTTGTTGGAGAAGATCTCTTTATTAGCTTTAATCCAACTTACTTGATTGAAGCTCTCAAGGCTTTAAAGAGTGATACGGTCCGTGTCCAATTTGTTTCACCAGTTCGTCCTTTTACCTTAACGCCAGGAGATGATAGCGAAAACTTTATTCAATTGATTACACCAGTCCGTACGAATTAAGATAAGTTTAAGTCTCATACTTTATACTATGAGCATCCTAAAACTTTTCTTTTTCATAAATCTCCTAAATGCCCAGCTTTCTGACTGGGTATTTTTTTGATATAATGACAAAAAAGAGATAAGGAGTGGAGTATGTACCAAGTGGGATCCTTTGTTGAGATGAAAAAGCCCCATGCCTGTGTGATCAAATCAACTGGTAAGAAGGCTAATAAATGGGAGGTTATCCGTCTAGGAGCGGATATCAAAATTCGCTGTACCAATTGTGACCATGTGGTGATGATGAGTCGATATGATTTTGAGAGGAAGATGAAGAAGGTTCTGCCAAGCGAAGTCTAGTTGTAAGCGGTTAGCTCGACAAATTCGAGCTTTATGCATAGCTAGTAACCTGTCCCAAGTTGAGTTGGTAGAAGCAATTTTATATTTTCTATAATCTTGTCTCCAAGTGGAAAATGATGCTTTTGAATACTTGAACGAAGCATACAAGCAACCAGTTGAAAATAGAGAAATTTTTCTGTCTATCCTCTATATGATCATTTAGCTTCTCAGAGTTTGGATTTTGCAATGGGGATAAAATAATTTTCAGAGTCCTGTCATTTGGCAGGATTTTTATCTACTTTTCTGCTATAATAGTCATGATTGAATTTTTAATTGGAGAGTAAGAAAATATGGCTTTAACAGCAGGAATCGTAGGTTTACCAAACGTTGGTAAGTCAACCCTATTTAATGCAATTACAAAGGCAGGTGCAGAAGCTGCCAACTATCCATTTGCTACTATTGATCCAAACGTCGGCATGGTAGAAGTACCTGATGAGCGTTTGCAGAAATTGACAGAGCTCATCACTCCTAAAAAGACAGTGCCAACGACTTTTGAATTTACTGATATTGCTGGTATCGTAAAAGGTGCTTCAAAAGGTGAAGGACTTGGAAATAAATTCTTGGCTAATATCCGCGAGGTTGATGCGATTGTCCATGTAGTTCGTGCTTTTGACGATGAAAATGTCATGCGAGAGCAAGGTCGTGAGGATGCTTTTGTAGATCCTTTGGCAGATATTGATACTATCAATCTTGAGTTGATTTTAGCCGATCTTGATTCTGTCAATAAACGCTATGCGCGTGTAGAAAAAATGGCTCGTACGCAAAAAGATAAGGAATCTGTTGAAGAGTTTAATGTTCTTCAAAAAATTAAGCCAGTTCTTGAAGATGGGAAGTCAGCACGAACAATCGACTTCACTCCAGAAGAAGAAAAAGTTGTAAAGGGGCTTTTCCTCTTGACGACTAAACCAGTCCTCTATGTTGCAAACGTCGATGAAGATAAAGTAGCTTCGCCAGATGATATCGACTATGTTCAACAAATTCGTGACTTTGCAGCAACAGAAAATGCAGAAGTAGTGGTCATTTCTGCGCGTGCTGAAGAAGAAATCTCAGAGTTAGATGAAGAAGATAAACAAGAATTTCTAGAAGCAATCGGTTTAGCAGAATCTGGCGTAGATAAATTGACACGTGCAGCCTATCATCTCCTTGGACTCGGTACCTACTTTACAGCAGGAGAAAAAGAAGTCCGTGCTTGGACCTTTAAACGCGGTATCAAGGCACCACAAGCAGCTGGTATTATTCACTCTGATTTTGAGCGTGGCTTTATTCGTGCGGTAACGATGTCTTATGATGATTTAATCAAGTATGGCAGTGAAAAAGCGGTTAAAGAAGCTGGACGACTTCGTGAAGAAGGAAAGGAATACGTTGTTCAGGATGGAGATATCATGGAATTCCGCTTTAATGTGTAAGATGAAAATTGGTTGGAAAGTATTTTCCAGCCTTTTTGGTCTAGAGTTAAAAACAGATACAATATAGAAAGAGGAGAAGAATGGTCAAATTGATTGTTGGTCTGGGAAACCCAGGTGCTAAATATCATGAAACGAAACACAATGTTGGCTTTATGCTGGTAGATCAAGTTGCTAAAACTTTAAACTTATCTTTTAGCTTGGATAAAATTTTTAAAGCAGAGGTTGCGAGTGGTTTTTTTAATGGTGAGAAGATTTACCTAGTGAAACCAGTCACTTTTATGAATGAAAGTGGTATTGCAGTGAAAGCTTTATCAAGTTATTTTAATATTGCCATTGAAGATATGATTATCATCTATGATGATCTGGATATGGCTGTTGGTAAAATTCGCTTTCGTCAAAAAGGTTCAGCAGGTGGACATAATGGCATCAAGTCTATTATCAAACATCTTGGGACCCAAGAATTTGACCGTATTAAAATTGGTATTGGACGTCCCAAATCAGGGCAATCGGTGGTTAGTCATGTCTTAAGTACTTTTGACCAAGAGGATTATGCTAGTATTTTGGCGACTTTGGATCGAGTAGAATCGGCCCTTGATTTTTATCTGTCAACAGGTGATTTTGCGGCAACAATGCAGAAGTATAATGGGTAGTTATGAATATTATTGATTTATTTTCCAAGGATAAAAAAATTCAAGCTTGGCAAAAAGGGTTTGCACAAAACGAGCGCCACTTAGTGATGGGCTTATCAGGAAGTAGTCGTGCTCTAGCGATTGCTTCTGCCTTTCAAAAAAATGGCGGTAAGATTGTTGTTGTTTTATCGAGCCAAAATGAAGCAGAGCAGTTGTTGGCAAATTTATCTGCGGTCTTGGATGACATCTTTTTGTATGATTTTTTTGCCGATGATATGGCAGCAGCTGAATTTATTTTTTCTTCATTTGATAAAAGTCAGTCCCGTTTACGCGCATTGGATTTTTTACTTGGAGATAAAGATGGAATTTTGGTGACCAGTTTTGTTGGGATGCGAGTATTACTGCCTTCCCCTGAAACTTATTCTACCTACCATTTACAACTACAAGTAGGTGAAGAAAAAGATTTAGAGAAACTGACTAAATTTTTATTGCGAAATGGCTATAGTTCGGTCAAACAAGTTCTTAGTCCAGGAGAGTTTAGCAGACGAGGGGATATTTTAGATATTTATGAACTCTCAAAAGATCAAGCTTATCGGATTGAATTTTTTGGTGATGAGATTGACGGTATTCGGACTTTTGATATTTCCTCTCAAAAGTCTCTTGAAAGTTTAGACAGCATTTCTCTCTCGCCTATTGACCCACAGGTCTTAACGGAGGCTGATTGGCAGCGTGGTTTAGAGTTTTTAAATCAGGCTATTCAGACGGCAAATAGTGAGCAGGAGCTTTATTTAAGGGAGCTTATTTCAACATTAGAGGCTGGTTATCGGCATAAGGATTTAGGACGGTTTTTATCTGTTTTTTATGAAAAAGAATGGACTTTATTGGATTACTTACCTAAAGGGAGTTGTTTAGTCTTTGATGATTTTCAAAAACTGGTGGATAAACAAGCTAAATTTGAGCTTGAAGTGGCTAATCTTTTAACGGAAGATTTACAACAAGGAAAAGCAGTCTCTCGTCTTTCTTATTTTGCAAATCCTTATCACAATTGGCGTTCCTATCAGCCAGCCACTTTCTTTTCAACTTTCCATAAGGGCTTGGGGAATTTAAAATTTGATGCGGTACACCACCTGACACAGTATGCCATGCAGGAATTTTTTAACCAAATCCCTTTGTTAGTTGATGAAGCGAAGAGATACAAAAAAAATGGCTCTACAGTTTTGTTTCAGGTGGATTCTGAGCAGTCTTTGGAACGGTTGAAAAAGCTGTTTGAAGAGTACGGATTTGAAGTTTTGATCACACAGGCAGATCAACTTCAAGAAGGTCAAATTCAGCTTTTTGTTGGTCACCTGTCAAATGGGTTTCATTTTGCCGACGGGCGTCTTGTCTTGATTACTGAAAAGGAGATTTTTCACCGTAAAGTCAAGCGTAAGCTTCGTCGCCAATCTATCAGTAATGCAGAGCGCTTGAAAGATTACAATGAGCTTTCTAAAGGGGATTATGTAGTCCATCAAGTGCATGGTATTGGGCAATTTTTAGGGATTGAGACACTTGAAGTTTCAGGAATTCATCGTGATTATGTAACCATTCAATATCAAAACTCTGATCGCATTTCTCTGCCTGTTGAGCAGATTGAAACTCTTTCTCGCTATGTAGCAAGTGATGGTAAAGTACCTAAGGTTAATAAGCTAAATGATGGACGTTTCCAAAAAACAAAGCAAAAAGTAGCTAAACAGGTTGAGGATATTGCAGATGATCTGCTTAAACTTTATGCTGAGCGTCACCAACAAAAAGGTTTTGCTTTTTCACAAGACGATGAAGAGCAAGAGCGTTTTGATCAGGATTTTGCCTTTGTGGAAACTGATGACCAAATCCGCAGTATAGCAGAAATCAAAAAAGATATGGAAAAAGCTCGTCCAATGGACCGTCTCTTGGTAGGAGATGTTGGGTTTGGTAAGACTGAGGTGGCGATGCGAGCTGCGTTTAAGGCGGTTAATGATGGTAAGCAGGTAGCTGTTTTGGTCCCTACAACAGTTCTTGCTCAACAGCATTATGAAAACTTTAAAAAACGATTTGAAGATTACGCTGTTGAAGTTGATGTCATGAGTCGTTTTAAGACAAAAAAGGAACAAGATGAGACGCTTGAAAAAACTAAAAAAGGGCGTGTAGATATTCTTATTGGGACACATCGTTTATTGTCAAAAGATGTTGTTTTTGCTGATTTGGGTTTAATTATTATTGACGAGGAGCAGCGCTTTGGTGTTAAACATAAGGAGCGTCTAAAAGAGTTAAAAACGAAGGTTGATGTGTTGACATTGACTGCAACACCTATTCCTCGTACCTTACATATGTCGATGTTAGGGATTCGTGACTTATCTGTTATTGAAACTCCTCCTACCAATCGTTATCCCGTTCAGACTTATGTTCTAGAGACGAATCTTGGGATGGTGAGAGAAGCTGTTTTACGTGAGATGGAGCGTGGGGGGCAAGTCTTTTATGTTTATAATAAGGTGGAGACCATTGAGCAAAAGGTGGCAGAATTAAAGGATCTGCTACCTGAGGCAGAGATTGGCTTTGTTCATGGCCAAATGGGAGAAATTCAGCTAGAAAATACCCTATTGGATTTTATCAATGGTGTGTATGACGTCTTGGTGGCAACAACTATTATTGAGACGGGAGTCGATATTTCCAATGTGAATACTCTCTTTATTGAAGATGCTGATCACATGGGCTTATCGACTTTGTATCAGCTGAGAGGACGTGTTGGACGGAGCAATCGGATTGCTTATGCTTATTTGATGTATCGTCCAGACAAGGTACTAACAGAAGTTTCTGAAAAACGCTTGGAAGCTATTAAAGGGTTTACAGAGCTTGGCAGTGGTTTTAAAATTGCTATGAGGGACTTGTCTATTCGTGGTGCGGGTAATATCTTAGGGAGTGCTCAAAGTGGCTTTATTGATTCCGTTGGTTTTGAAATGTATTCACAATTGCTAGAAGAGGCTATTGCTAAAAAACAAGGGAAATCTCAGGTTCGCCAAAAAGGGAATGCAGAGTTGTTATTACAAATTGATGCTTATATTCCAAGAGAATATGTGGATGATGAACGTCAAAAAATTGAAATTTATAAACGTATTCGCTCCATTGAGACACGCCAAGATTATGAAGAGTTGCAAGATGAGTTAATAGATCGCTTTGGAGAGTACCCAGATCAAGTGGCCTATTTAATTGAAATCGGTCTTGTTAAGGCTTATCTGGATCAAGTTTTTGTTGAGATGGTGGAGAAAAAAGAAGGACAGTTATATGTTCGATTTGAAAAACGTTCGCAGACAATCTTTTTAACTCAAGACTATTTTGAGGCTTTATCAGCGACAGATTTGAAAGCTCGTATTAGTGAACATCAAGGAAAAATTGAGGTAATCTTTGATATCAGACGTCAAAAAGATTATGAGATTTTAGAGGAATTAGTCAAGTTTGGAGAAAAATTTGGAGAAATTAAAGCAAGAAAAGCACAGTTCAGTGAAGATAAAAGCTAGTTTATTTATTGTTATAAGCGGTCTCATCTCTAAGGTACTTGCAGCCTTATACCGTATTCCTTATCAAAATTTAGTTGGCGATCGTGGTTTCTATGCTTATCAACAACTTTATCCTATTTTAGCGATTATTTCGACCTTAGGATTAGTTGGGCTTCCGAATTTAGTCTCAAGTTTATACCATAGTCGAAAAAAAATAAGTTTATCTAGTTTCTTTTTCGTAGAAATTCTCTTTTCTGTTCTGGCTAGTCTCCTTTTTTTCGGTATGGGACCTTTTTTGGCTAAGCTGATGGAAGCTCCTTCTCTAGCTTTGGCTCTCCAGTTGATTGGGATAAACTGGCTTTTTCTTCCCTTTATTTCTTTTTACCGTGGCTTAGCTCAAGCACAACAAGAGATGAGGTTAACAGCTGTTAGTCAGGTATTAGAGCAATTTGTTCGAGTTTGTGTGATTATCTTATCGGCTATTTTTTACCTTACTAAAGGGCTTGATATCTATCAAACAGCTACTCTAGCTTCTTTAGGAAATAGTTTAGCTAGCTTGGTGGTACTAGGTTATTTACTTGCGGTAAGTCCGTATAAATTAAGGGATTATTTTGGGCAATGGAATTGGGATTGGTCCTTTTTAGGAACTTTAGGCTTGGAAAGTTTTAATTTCCTTCTTTTTTCAATTTATCTCTTATTATTTCAATTAGTTGATGCTTTTAGTGTGAAAAGTGCATTGAAAAATTCAGGTCTCTCAGCTTTAGATGCTGAGACAGTTAAAGGGATTTATGATCGTGGACAGCCTTTAATTCAGTTTGGATTGGTTTTTGCCACAGCTTTATTCACCTCGCAACTCCCTCGTCTGACAAAGACTTATCAAAAAGATAAAAAACGATACGTTAAAGAAAGTCAGTCATTCTATGATGTGATCGTTTACTTGAGTTTGACCCTAACCTGTGGCTTTTTGAGCCTTTTAACTCCAATAAATCAAGTCCTTTTTGAAGATCATTTAGGTGACAAAGCTCTAGCAATCTATACCAGCTTAATATTCTGGACCAGTTTGTTACAATTTTTCCACCAGAAGTATTTCATTGAGGGGAGAAGCCGTCAGGCCATTTGGTATTTAGTGATGGGCTTAGCATTGAAAATAGGACTCACTTATCCTCTCACCTACTTATTAGGACCAGTAGGAGCTTCCTTAGCAACGATTTTACCGTTTATTATTCTTTTATTTTTATTTTTGAAAAAAGCAGAGCTTAGTCAGGATTGGCATTATAACTACAAATTTTGGTTAGGCTTAGTCATGATGGTACTTGTGGTAAAAATGTCTAATCAGTTATTACCTAGTGAAAATCGTTTTGGTCTATTATTGAATGTTATGATATCAGGGCTGGGTGGAGCAAGTTTTTTCTTGTATTATTGTAAAGCTTGGCAGGTTTTTGAAGAGGACTTATGGGCTTTTCTACCAATTTCAAAAAAAAAGTGATAAAATATGAAAAAGAATTTGAGGTGACGAGATGAGATTAGATAAATATTTAAAAGTATCGCGTATCATAAAACGTCGTCCTGTCGCTAAAGAAGTAGCAGACAAAGGACGTATTAAGGTGAACGGGGTGTTAGCAAAAAGCTCTACAGATTTAAAAGTCAACGATGAAGTTGAAATCCGTTTTGGCAATAAACTTTTGACTGTACGAGTCTTAGAAATGAAAGATAGCACTAAAAAAGAAGATGCTTTAAAAATGTACGATATCATTAGTGAAACAAGGATTGAAGCAGATGAAGAAGCCTAGTGTTGTTCAGTTAAATAATGACTATATTAACGATGAAAATACCAGACAGCGTTTTGAGGAAGAGGAAACACGACAAAAAAATCGTTTTATGGGGTGGGTTTTGATTTGTGTCATCCTACTTTTCATTCTTCCGATTTTTAATTTGGTTCAGAATTATAGTGCATTGCAAAAAAAAGAAGCTGAAATCACAAAATTGCAGACAGAATTTAAACAGTTGAAAAACGAAAGTAAAGTCAAGCAAGATTTTGCTAAAAAACTTAGTGATGAAGACTATGTTGCTAAATATGCGCGTGCCAAATACTATTTTTCAAAGACAGGAGAAACAATTTATCCCGAACCGGATTTATTACCGAAGTAATATGGAAAATTTACTAGAAAAAGTAACCTTATTTTTATCCTACTCAGACGATAAGTTAGAAGAGTTAAAACAAAAAAATCAAGCTCTACATTTAGAAGAGTCTGATATTGAGCGACAACAATGAGTTGGGTAGCCATTGTTTTATCACTATACTTTAGTGTGTGGCCTTTTGTAGGGGATACTAGTTCAAAAAAGAATACTTTTACCCTAGAAGAAATGATGCCCTTGGTGAAAAGTTTAGAAAATCCATTTTTTTCTTTTGACAAAATTCCTGCTAAACCTATCAGCACTCACTTAATAGTGACTTATAAAGATCAGGACCTGACACAGGAAAAAGGCTATCTCCCTTCAAAAACAGTTTTGGATATAGTGATGTTGACTTATAATCAAAATGCGCAACCGATTTTTAAACTGTCAGATGGGAGTTATATCCTAGCTAGTAAACTAAATATTGTAGATAGCTCTTCGTTGCTAGCAGAGGAAACTCCAGAAGTTTACTGGGTTAAAGCAGATGCAAGTTATTATGAAGCCCCTTATACAACTGGTGTGAAGAAACGATCTGGGATTGATAAAGCTTATCAGAAGGTTTCCATTACTGAAAAAGTCCAAACTCAATATGGTATTTATGCAAAAATAAGTGATAAAGTATGGGTACCAATAACAGATTTAAGCCAAACTGATCATCGGATGGAGGCAGTACAACTCCTTTTAAATAAAAAGTACAATCAGTCTAATCTTTCGATCTATGTCAAGCAACTTCAGACAGATGAGGTGGCAGAGATAAATGCTGATAAAAAAATGTATTCAGCTAGCATCAGTAAGCTTCCTATCTTATACTATACCCAAAGACAAATTACTAATGGGGAGTTACAGCCCACACAGCAATATCAGTATATTGATGCCGTTAATACTTTTTCATCTGCTTATAAACCTGAAGGAAGCACAGTCCTCCCTCATACTGCTAATAATCAAGATTATAGTATTGATGATTTGGAAAAAGCTGTGGCACAAGAGTCTGATAATGTTGCCAGTAATATGCTAGCTTATTATGTAACCCAGCAGTTTGATTCTACTTATACTAAAGTAATTGCTGCTGTCGCAGGGGAAACTTGGGATATGTCAAAACGAGAAGTATCTGCTAAGATGGCCGGTAAGATGATGGAAGCTCTTTATTATCAAGATGGCAAGATTATGGATTATTTGTCTCATACTGAGTTTGATAACCAGCGTATTGCAAAGGATATTTCAGATCGTGTGGCCCATAAGATTGGAGATGCTTATGATTATAAACACGATGTTGCAGTCGTTTATAGTGATTCTCCCTTTGTCTTATCCATTTTTACGAATGAATCTTCGTATGATGAGATAACACGTATTGCAAATGATATTTATAATATATTAAAATGATAGATAAAAAAGTTTTAAAAGAAGTTCAAGAGAAAAAAGAATTTAACCATCATGATAAGGTTTTAATTGCCTTATCAGGTGGGATAGATTCAATGAATCTCTTGGATTTTTTATATCGTTATAGAGATGATTTAGAGATTCGTTTAGGCTTGGCACATTTCAATCATAAACAACGACCAGAATCAGACAGAGAAGAAATTGAATTGTCACAGCTAGCAAAAGAGTTAGGTTTACCCTTTTATACAGCTCACTTTGAAGGGAGATTTTCAGAAAGTCAGGCTAGAGATCAGCGGTATCAATTTTTTAAGCAAATTATGGAAACTGAAGGTTATACAGCCTTAGTGACGGCTCATCATCAGGATGATCAAGCAGAAACTGTTTTTATGCGTATTTTACGGGGGAGTCGTCTGAGACATTTAAAAGGTATGAAGCGGGTTCAGCCATTTGCAAATGGTGAACTCATCAGACCCTTTTTATCGATCTCAAAATCAGAACTAGCTAACTTACCTCATTTTTATGACAGCAGTAATGCCACTTTGGACTATTTAAGAAATCGCATTCGAAATCTTTATCTACCAACACTTGAGAAAGAAAATCCTAAATTGAAACAGCAATTACTCAATCTTTCCCATGAAGTTAGTTTATTGACTGAAGCGTTAGATTCCTTATTAGCTAGTCATACGATAGAGGAGATAGAATGGTTCCAAAAACAAACCTACCCTATCCAGTATTACCTTTTTCAAACTTATCTAGAGGCTATTCCAGACTTGCAGTTAACGAAAGCACAATTTTATGATTTACTGACTATGCTACGAAGTGATAAGAATTATTATCTCCCCATCAAGCAAGATTACTACTTCATCAAAAATTATAGTCACTTCGAAATAAAAAAAATCAGTCCACAGACCGATAGCATCAAACTTCCAGTTTTGTTAGACTATAAAAATAGTGTTCAGATTGGTTCTTATCTTTATTCTTACGGGCTCCCGCTATCGCAAGTGGATAGTGTGATTTTACTGCCTTCTACAACACCAATTTTTATTAGGGAGAGAAAGGCAGGTGACAAAATTTTGCAAGGAGGAGTGTCCAAAAAGGTCAGACGATTGTTTATTGATGATAAGGTTGCTTTGGAAGATAGACAAAGGGCTCTTTTTTTAGAGCAAGATCATGAGCTGATGGCTATCTTGTTACCCGATAAAACTTATTTGAGAAAAGCAAGCAAAGATGATATAATGAAGGGTAAATTATATATTCAAAAATTAGAAAATTGGTGAACAGTATGCTAGAACAAGATATCAAAAAGGTTCTATATTCAGAAGAGGACATTATTGCAAAGACCAAAGAATTAGGTCAAAAACTAACAGAAGATTATGCTGGAAAAAATCCACTTCTTGTAGGGGTTTTAAAAGGGTCTGTACCTTTTATGGCAGAGTTGATGAAACATATCGATGCGCATGTTGAAATTGACTTTATGGTGGTATCTAGTTATCACGGAGGGACAACAAGTAGTGGAGAGGTTAAGATCTTAAAGGATGTTGATACCAATGTTGAAGGACGTGATGTTGTCTTCATTGAAGATATTATTGATACCGGACGTACATTGAAATATCTTCGTGATATGTTTAAATATCGCCAAGCTAAATCAGTGAAAATTGCTACCTTATTTGACAAGCCGGAAGGTCGTGTTGTAGAAATTGATGCAGATTATGTTTGTTATGACGTTCCAAACGAGTTTATTGTAGGATTCGGTTTGGATTATGCAGAAAACTATCGTAACCTTCCTTATGTCGGTGTACTTAAAGAAGAGGTTTACAAAAAATAAAAGTAAGGAAACGTAGTCATTAATATGAAAAATAATAAAAATAATGGCTTTGTCAAAAATTCATTCCTCTATATTGTTGTGATTATTTCTGTTATTACAGCATTTCAGTATTATTTTAGAGGAAGTAGTGTACAAAGTCAGAGAATCAGTTATTCAACTCTAGTCAAAGAGTTGAAAGCAGGTGATATCAAATCACTCACCTATCAACCTAATGGCAGTATTATAGAAGTTAGTGGGGAGTATAAAGAAGCTAGAACAGTCTCCAGCTCCAGTGATATCAAACTTTTTAGTACAAGCGATACTAAAGTAAAAAACTTTACGACGGTTGTTTTACCAAGTGATTCTTCCATCAAAAAGATTGAAGACTTAGCTGAGAGCAGCAGTGCTAAGGTAACTGTTAAACAAGAAAGTTCTAATCGCGCTTGGATTTCCTTTTTAGCTAGTTTTGTTCCTATGATTGTTGTCATGTTCCTCCTTATCATGATGATGAATCAAGGGGGTGGCGGTGCACGTGGTGCTATGAGCTTTGGACGAAATAAAGCTCGCGCAGCCAATAAGGGAGATGTTAAGGTCCGTTTCTCTGATGTAGCAGGTGCCGAGGAAGAAAAACAAGAACTGGTAGAGGTTGTTGACTTTTTACGCGATCCTAAAAAATATAAAGCTCTAGGTGCACGTATTCCAGCAGGTGTCCTTTTAGAAGGCCCTCCAGGAACAGGTAAAACTTTACTTGCTAAAGCAGTTGCAGGTGAAGCAGGCGTTCCTTTCTTTAGTATCTCTGGTTCAGACTTTGTTGAGATGTTCGTAGGGGTTGGAGCTAGTCGCGTGCGTTCACTTTTTGAAGATGCCAAAAAAGCAGAGCGTGCTATTATCTTTATCGATGAGATTGATGCTGTCGGTCGTCGTCGTGGTGCCGGTATGGGAGGCGGAAACGATGAGCGTGAACAAACTCTAAACCAACTCCTTATCGAGATGGACGGTTTTGAAGGCAATGAAAGTATCATTGTTATTGCTGCGACAAACCGCTCAGATGTTTTAGATCCAGCCCTTCTTCGTCCGGGACGTTTTGACCGTAAAGTCTTAGTTGGTCGTCCAGATGTTAAGGGACGTGAAGCTATTTTACGCGTGCATGCTAAGAATAAACCGTTAGCTGATGATGTGAATCTAAAAGTTGTGGCACAACAAACACCAGGTTTTGTTGGAGCTGATCTTGAGAATGTCTTAAACGAAGCGGCATTAGTTGCAGCGCGTCGTAATAAAAAAGTTATTGATGCCAGTGATATTGATGAGGCAGAAGATCGCGTGATTGCTGGCCCTTCTAAGAAAGATAAGACAATTTCGGAACGAGAACGTCAAATTGTTGCCTATCATGAAGCAGGACATACCATTGTTGGACTTGTACTATCTAATGCCCGTGAAGTTCATAAAGTGACGATTGTACCACGTGGTCGTGCAGGTGGCTACATGATTGCACTTCCTAAGGAAGATCAAAATCTTCTTTCAAAAGATGATATGAAAGAGCAATTGGCAGGCCTTATGGGAGGACGAGTTGCTGAGGAGATTATCTTTAATGTTCAGACAACAGGTGCTTCAAATGACTTTGAGCAAGCAACGCAGATGGCGCGTGCTATGGTGACAGAGTATGGTATGAGTGAGAAACTGGGACCAGTTCAATATGAAGGTAATCATTCAGTCTTTACTGGACAAGTTTCACCAGAAAAATCTTATTCTGCTCAGACTGCACTCCTTATTGATGAGGAAGTCCGTGATCTTTTAAATGAAGCACGTAATAAAGCAGCAGATATCATTAATAATAATCGCGAGACTCATAAATTAATTGCAGAAGCCCTTCTTGAGCATGAGACACTAGATGCAGCTCAAATCAAATCTATCTATGAAACAGGAAAAATGCCAGAACAAACAGAAGATGATGCAGAAGAAGCACATGCTTTATCTTATGATGAAATTAAAGAAAAGATGACAGAAAGCAATTCTGAAAATGATTAACATTTAAAATATTTGGCATATTAGACAAACCGTAGTCATTGCGGTTTGTCTCTTTTTATTTTTATTCAATATAATTTACAAGATTATGTAGCTGTGATAGAATAGATTGTTACCATAATGTAGGAGATAAGAAAATTGAATATTTTTAGAAAAAAAAATCCAGGTCGCGATAAGACAGAGATGATAAGACATCTTCGTGTTTACGACTTGATTTTTCTTGGTTTAGGCTCAATGGTAGGAACAGGGATTTTCACCATAACAGGTATTGGTGCCGCAACTTATGCTGGTCCAGCGTTAACTGTTTCTATTATTATTTCTGCGATTGCTGTTGGAATTTCTGCTTTGTTTTATGCAGAATTTGCCTCACGTATACCGGCAAATGGAGGAGCATATAGCTATATTTATGCAACTTTAGGTGAATTTCCGGCTTGGCTTGCTGGATGGCTGATTATCATGGAATTTTTGACAGCTGTTTCTGGAGTTGCAGCTGGGTGGGGAGGTTACTTTAAAGGACTTCTTGCTAATTATAATATTGTTCTACCCACAGCTTTAAATGGGACTTTTAATCCAAGTAAAGGACAGTATATTGACTTGCTTCCGGTTTTAGTCATTATTTTGGTCACTGGACTCGTCCTTTTGAACTCAAAGAGTGTCTTACGCTTTAATAGTGCATTGGTTATTCTGAAGTTCTCTGCCCTTGCAGTATTTATCATAGGTGGTATATTTTTTATTAAACCAGACAATTGGTCTGATTTTGCTCCTTTTGGTTTCGGTCAAATTTATGGAGGAAAAACAGGTATTATGGCTGGGGCTTCACTGATGTTTTTTGCTTTTTTAGGTTTTGAATCCATTTCAATGGCAGTTGATGAAGTGAAGGAACCACAAAAAAATGTCCCAAGAGGTATTGTTTTATCCTTGTCAATTGTTACGGTCTTATATATCTTAGTGACTCTTATCCTAACAGGGATTGTCCATTATACTAAACTCAATGTTGCAGACGCTGTTGCTTTTGCTTTACGTAACGCTGGCTTAGATTGGGCAGCTAATTATGTTTCTATGGTTGCTATTCTTACTCTAGTTACAGTATGTATTTCAATGACTTATGCATTGACTAGAACAGTTTACTCTATTAGTAGAGATGGCTTACTTCCAAAAAGTCTAAGTCAGGTTACTCGTCACAGTAAAGTTCCTAAAAATGCGACATTGCTTGTTGGAGTTGCGACATTAATTTGTGCAGGGGTCTTTCCATTAGCCAGTATTGCAGAATTTTTAAATATTTGTACTTTAGCCTATCTTATTATGTTAGCCATAGCTATTATAAAGTTGAGAAAAGATCAAGGGGAGCCTCTAGCAGGACAATTTAGAACACCTTTTGTTCCAGTTCTACCGATCCTATCAATTATAATTTGTCTTTCATTAATGAGTCAGTATCAAACTTTAACATGGATTGCTTTTATTGTTACAGTGCTTATTAGTATAGTAATCTACTTTGTTTACGGATATAGGAATTCAGCAGTAAAAAATACCTAGATATAATTCAACTATACTGTTTGCTAGATAAAAAAACAACACACGAGAAGATCCGACGGTCTTCTCTTTTTTGATGTTTAAATCAAATGCCCTTAAGTTGTTGTCGTCTTCTTTTTCTTCTTTTCCTAAATTCAATAGAGGTATAAAAAAATGAAAAAAAGTGTTGACAATCCATCAAGTACCATGCTATACTAATATAGTTGTCGCGAGAGAGTGACAAAGACCTTTGAAAACTGAATAAGACGAACCAAACGTGCAGGGTTACG